>NZ_JALIHH010000041.1:0-20367 GCF_022869435.1 Aeromonas sp. LsrichE-8G | reverse complement strand
CGGGACACGCCGTTTTAGCCTGTGGAGGCGTGGTGCAATCAGGCCGCCCGATGAAGCAGGAACCCGGTACTGCGCGAGCAGCTATCACCCAGTAATGGGGATCCCCCTCCTGTGACGCGAAGCGCTAAGGTGGGGGAGGATGTCAAGACCCACAAGATCATTCTGGATACCGATCCCGGCATCGACGATGCCATGGCCATTCTGTTTGCCGAGGCGCACCCTGCCATCGAATTGCTCGCCATCACCACGGTGTTTGGCAATGCCACCATCGAAAATGGCACCCGCAACGCCCTCTGGCTCAAGCAAAAATATGGCATGAAGGCGGACGTGGCCCGGGGCGCCGCCGCGCCGCTGCTGCGCGAGCCCGTGGGGCCGACGACGGTGGTGCACGGCCCGAGCGGCTTTGGCGACGTCCAGGCGGGGGAGGTGACCCTCA
This sequence comes from Aeromonas sp. LsrichE-8G, assembly GCF_022869435.1. NCBI lineage: Bacteria > Pseudomonadati > Pseudomonadota > Gammaproteobacteria > Aeromonadales > Aeromonadaceae > Aeromonas > Aeromonas sp. LsrichE-8G. Next base: position 19,931 of record NZ_JALIHH010000041.1, on the reverse strand, counting down.
TCCCGGATCCCCGCCCGGCCTGGCAATACATCGTCGAGACGGTGAAGGCCCATCCCGGCGAGATCACCCTGGTGACCATCGGTCCCCTCACCAACCTGGCGCTGGCGCTCGAGGCGGCCCCCGAAGTAGCCGCCCTGGTGAAAGAAGTGGTCGTGATGGGCGGTGCCTTTGGCGTCAACGGCCATCGCGGCAACGTGACCCCCTATGCCGAGGCCAATATCCACGACGATCCCGATGCGGCGGACCGGGTCTTCACCGCCCCCTGGCCCCTGGTGATCATCGGGCTCGACGTCACCCAGCAGAGCATCTTCACCGCCGACTATCTGGATGCCCTGCGGGACGATGCGGGGGAGCCGGGCCGCTTCCTGTGGGATGTCAGCCGCTTCTACCTGCGCTTCTATTCCGAGCGCATCGGCATGGCGGGGTGCCATGTGCACGATCCCTCCGCCATCGCCTATGTGATCGATCCTGCGCTGTTCACCCTGCGCAAGGGGCCGGTGCGGGTCATCACCGAGGGGCCCGCCATCGGCCATACCCTGCAAAAATTTGACGACACCCGCCATCCCCATGACGAGTGGGCCGACTGCCCGGCCCAGCAGGTCGGGGTCGCGGTGCGGGATCAGGCCTTGCTCGCCCTCTATCGGGATACCCTGGTGGCCTGGGGCAAGGGGCGCCGATAAGGCCCGGCAGTGAGTGAAAGCGTGATGGCGGCCGGGTCATGGTGAGGCGCCCCCGGTTATACTGGCGAATATCGGGTTGACGGGAGGAAGACGCAATGGCCTGGTTGTCTCTGTTGGTGGCGATAGCCCTGATCGGGTGGTTGATGACGCTGGGGCGCGGCGCCCTTTTCGAGGTCCGGCTCGCGCCGGGCAAGGTGGTGGTGAAGCGGGGCTCGGTGCCGCCGCGCTTTGTGACCCAGGCGACCCAGATCCTGCACCATGAGCCGGTGCGCGGACGCATCCTGGGCCTGCGGGACGGCAACGGGGTGAGGCTGGTCTTCTCCCGCTCCATCCCCGAGCCCGTGGCCCAGCGCCTGCGCAACATCTTCCCCTACGGGGATTACCGGGGGCTCTCCCCAAGCCCTGACGGGCGAAAATCACGCTGAGCGGTCGCCGTGGCGACCCTCATTTCCAGACGCCGGGCCCTGTGCCCGGCGTCTGCGTTTTCAGCGTTTCGCCAGGAGGCTCTGTTGCGGTCAGCGCGGCCCTTGCAGGGGCCTGATCGCCTCGACCAGAAAGTCGATGAAGGCGCGGGTCTGGGGTTTGAGGAAGCGGCCGCCACGAAACACCGCGTGGATCTCGTCCTGGCGATCCTCGTAGGGGGAGGCGAGCCACTCTGGCAGCAGCGGCAGCAGGGTGCCCTCGTCGATGCCTTGCTGCACCATCCAACTCGACAGCAGCAGCACGCCGGACCCCGCGAGGGCGGCGCAGAGCAGGGGCGTGCCCCCGACCGAGGCGAGGTTGCCCTGCACCGCCACCTTCTCGCGCTCCGTGCCCTGCTGGAAGTACCAGTGCTGGCGTTGGCGCCCATGGCCGCGAATGAGGCAGTTGTGGTGGGCCAGCTCGGCGGGATGGGCGGGTTCGCCATGGCGGGCCAGATAGGCGGGGGAGGTGACCAGCAGCGAGCGGTTGGTGAGCAGATGACGAGTGTGCAGGCTGCTGTCGGCGGGCTTGCCGATGCGCACCGCCACGTCCACGTTCTCGGCATCGAGATCCACCATGCGGTTGTCCAGCGCAGCCTCCAGGCGCACCCCGGGGTAGCGGGCGAGGAAGTCGGGCAGGCGGGGAGAGAGCCAGGACGCGCCGAAGCTCTCGAACACCGAGACCCGCAGCGGCCCCTCTGGCGCCACCGAGAGGGGTTGCAGGGATTGCACCAGCTGATCCGCCTCCTCCAGCAGGGGCAGGGAGCGGGCGAGAAAATAGGCGCCCTGCTCGGTCAGCACCAGTTGGCGGGTGCTGCGCTTGAAGAGCGGGATCCCGAGCTGCTGCTCCAGGGCGTCGATGGCACGGGTCACGGAGGAGGGGGCCTGGTTGAGGGCGCGGGCGGCACGGGAGAAACTGCCCGATTCCACCACCTGGGCCAGGATGCGGATGCGATCCAGCATGGATTAACCTTTGCGATAAACGCAAAACTGTTGCAGGTTATGACGATATTCTAATCAAAAATGAAAAAGTGAACAATCAGCTCACCGCCCCATCCGGGGTCCATGATCAACGGCTGCGCCTACTGCATCGAGATGCACTCCGACGTGGCGATGAAGCACGGGGAGAGCGCCCAGCGTCTGCTGGCGCTGGCCGCCTGGCAGGAGTCGCCGCTGTTCGACGCCCGGGAGCGGGCGGTGCTGGCCCTGACCGACGAGGTGACCCTGATCGCCGACAAGGGGCTCACGGTGCAGACCTATTAGGCGGCGCTGGCCCAACTGGGGGAAACCCTGCTAGCCCAGTGTCTGATGCAGGTGGTCACCATCAACGCCTGGAACCGGATCGCCGTGGCGACCCGGATGGAACACGATCACTCCTGACTCCGACTCCGAGTGAGGGAGAGAAAACGATTGTCAACGGACCCGCACAAGGGCCCGTTTTGTTACGAAGTGTGCCTTCTGGCGCCAGGGGTTGCGACCGTTGTCGGGGGACGGGAAGTTAATCACACATTCGTTTGATTAATTATTTTTTTAATCTTCCCCGAAAAATACCCATCCAGATCAAGGTGTGGAGAAATGACCTGTGAGTCGAAAAGGGGCTGTATGGCTCTTTTTTGATCGCAATGGCGGGTTAAAAACAGACCAGATGGATCTTTTTGGTTAATTGGTGGTCACTTTTGGTGGCGCGAAAGATTAACGGAAGATGAATTGCCGCGGTGTAACTTGAATAAATTGGTCATTGTCAAGGGATTAACATCTGATACCGCTTTCCATCACCTTTTGAACATTTTTGGGATTAATTTTTCATGTTGTTCACATGCTGGTCTGATGCAATAAAATGCTGCATTTTTTTATACCAATAAGCCTTCAAAAGATGAGGACATTGCATGAGACTCTTTGATGTGAAGAGGGGCTTGGGCGCTTTGCTGCTGCTCGCGACCGCCAGCTTGCTGAGTGGCTGCGACATGGCACTGATGAGCCCCAAGGGGCAGGTCGGTGTGGAGCAGAAGTCACTGATACTCACCGCACTCGGCTTGATGCTGATCGTGGTGGTGCCCGTGATTGTCATGGCGGTGGCGTTCGCCTACAAATACCGGGCGTCCAACACAAGTGCCACCTATGCGCCGGACTGGGCCCACTCCAACAAGATTGAGGCAGTCGTCTGGACTGTACCCGTCATCATCATCGTCATCCTGGCGGTGATCACCTGGAAAACTTCCCACTCCCTCGACCCCTACAAGCCGCTAGAATCGGACGTCAAACCGGTTCAGGTGGATGTCATTTCCCTGGACTGGAAGTGGTTGTTCGTCTATCCGGAGCTGGGCATTGCGTCGGTCAACGAGCTGGCCTTCCCGGTCAACACCCCGGTCAACTTCCGGGTGACCTCCGACACCGTGATGAACTCCTTCTTCATCCCGCAACTGGGCGGCCAGATCTACGCCATGGCCGGCATGCAGACCAAGCTGCACCTGATTGCCAACGAAGCGGGCGAGTACAAGGGCATCTCCGGCGGTTACAGCGGTGCCGGTTTCTCCGGCATGAAGTTCAAGGCCATCGCGACCCAGGACCAAGCCGGTTTCGACGCCTGGGTAGCCAAGGTGAAGGCCTCTTCCAAGGCCCTGAGCACCATGGATGAGTTCAATGCCCTGGCCAAGAAGAGCGAAAACCACCCGGTGGAGTACTTCGCCAGCGCCGATCCCAAGCTGTTCGTCAACATCATCAACAAGTTCATGGGCGGCATGTCCCATGGTGGTCACGCCACCCCGGCTGCGGGCTCCGCGGATCACGAGGGCATGAACCACGAGGCCATGAACCATGACGCCGCCCCGAAAGCGGGTGCCATGGACCACGAAGGGATGAACCATGAGGCCTCGCAAGAGGACGCCATGGAGAACCAGGCCATGAACCATGACGCCCATGCCGGACACATGGCCATGTCGGCCGACAAGAGTGTGAAAGCAGGATCCGAGGAATAATCGATGTTTGGAAAATTGACACTCGAGGCTATTCCGTACCATGAACCCATCATCATGGTCACGATAGCCGGTATCATTCTGGGGGGCCTGGCCATCGCCGGTCTCATCACTTACTACGGCAAGTGGCAATACCTGTGGAAAGAGTGGCTGACCTCGGTCGACCACAAACGCCTCGGTATCATGTATCTCATTCTGGGCATGGTCATGCTGCTGCGTGGCTTTGCCGACGCCGTGCTGATGCGTGGCCAGCAGGTCATCGCCTCCGGGGGTGGCGAAGGCTACCTGAACGCCCATCACTACGACCAGATTTTCACCGCCCACGGCGTCATCATGATCTTCTTCGTGGCCATGCCGCTGGTGATCGGTCTGATGAACATCGTGGTGCCGCTGCAAATCGGTGCCCGTGACGTGGCCTTCCCCTTCCTGAACAACCTGAGCTTCTGGTTCACCGCCGCGGCCGTGGTGCTGATCAACGTCTCCCTCGGGGTCGGTGAATTCGCCCAGACCGGCTGGCTGGCCTATCCGCCCTTATCGGGGCTGGAGTTCAGTCCCGGGGTCGGGGTCGATTACTGGATATGGAGTCTGCAGATTTCGGGTCTGGGGACCCTGCTGACCGGCGTGAACTTCTTCGCCACCATCATCCGCATGCGTGCCCCTGGCATGACCATGATGCGCCTGCCGGTCTTCACCTGGACCGCCCTGTGTGCCAACATCCTGATCATCGCCTCCTTCCCGATCCTGACCGTCACCATCGCCCTGCTCACCGCAGACCGCTACCTGGGTACCCATTTCTTTACCAATGACATGGGTGGCAACATGATGATGTACATCAACCTGATCTGGGCCTGGGGTCACCCCGAGGTGTACATCCTGGTGCTGCCGGTGTTCGGGATCTTCTCCGAAGTGGTAGCGACCTTCTGCAAGAAGAAGCTGTTCGGTTACACCTCCCTGGTGTGGGCGACCGTGGCAATCACCGTGCTGTCGTTCATCGTCTGGCTGCACCACTTCTTCACCATGGGGTCCGGCGCCAACGTGAATGCCTTCTTCGGCATCACCACCATGATCATCTCCATCCCGACCGGGGTGAAGATCTTCAACTGGCTGTTCACCATGTACCGCGGTCGCATCGAGTTCACCTCGCCCATGCTGTGGACCGTCGGCTTCATCATCACCTTCACCGTGGGTGGCATGACCGGGGTACTGCTCTCCGTGCCGGCCGCCAACTTCGTGCTGCACAACAGCCTGTTCCTCATCGCCCACTTCCACAACGTCATCATCGGCGGCGTGGTGTTCGGCTGCTTCGCCGGTATCACCTACTGGTTCCCGAAAGCGTTCGGCTTCAAGCTGGATGACGTCTGGGGCAAGCGTGCCTTCTGGTGCTGGATCACCGGCTTCTTCGTGGCCTTCATGCCGCTCTACGTGCTGGGCTTCATGGGCATGACCCGTCGTGTCAGCCAGAACATCGATCCCGAGTTCCACGGCTGGCTGGTGGTCGCAGCCTGCGGCGCCGGTCTGATTGCCCTGGGCGTGCTGTGCCAGGTCATCCAGATCGTGGTCAGCATCCGCGACCGCGAGAAGAACCGCGACCTGACCGGCGATCCCTGGGGTGGCCGTACCCTGGAGTGGGCGACGTCCTCTCCGCCGCCGTTCTACAACTTCGCCATCGAGCCGAAGGTCACCGGTCTGGACGCCTTCTGGGAAGCCAAGGCTGACGGCAGCGCTTACAAGAAGCCTGCCCAGTATGCCCCCATTCACATGCCGAAGAACTCCGGTGCCGGTGTCATCATCGCCGCCTTCAGCGTGGTGTTCGGCTTTGCCATGATCTGGCACATCTGGTGGATGGCCATCGCCGGCTTCATCGGCATGATCGCCACCTGGATCATCCACAGCTTCAACGACGATGTGGACTACTACGTACAGGTTGACGAGATCGAGCGCATCGAAGGTCAGCATTTCGACAACATCAACAAGGTGGCTTAATTCCATGGCGACTGACGTACTACATCACTCTCACGGTGCCCATGAGGATGGGCACCACGATGCCGGTGCCACCAAGGTATTCGGTTTCTGGATCTACCTGATGAGTGACTGCATCCTGTTCGCGACCCTGTTCGCGACCTATGCGGTCCTGGTCAACGGCACTGCCGGCGGCCCCACCGGCAAGGACATCTTCGAACTGCCGTTCGTGTTCGCCGAAACCATGCTGCTGCTGCTGAGCTCCATCACCTTCGGGTTCGGCATGCTGGCCATGAACAAGAACAAGGTCGCGGCGGTCAACACCTGGCTGTTCGTCACCTTCCTGCTGGGTGCCGGCTTCATCGCGATGGAAATCTATGAGTTCCATCACCTGATCGTGCACGAGGCGGGCCCGGATCGCAGCGGCTTCCTCTCTGCCTTCTTCACCCTGGTGGGGACCCACGGTATCCACGTGACCAGCGGCCTTATCTGGATCATCGTGATGATGGTACTGATTAGCAAGAAGGGGCTGACCGAGCGCAACCGCACGCGCCTGATGTGCCTGAGCCTGTTCTGGCACTTCCTCGACGTGGTATGGATCTGCGTCTTCACCGTGGTCTATCTGATGGGGGTCATGTAATGAGTCATTCCGTTGACAATCACGGCGCCAGCCACGGCAGCGTCAAGTCCTACATGACAGGCTTCGTGCTGTCACTCATCCTGACCGCAATCCCGTTCTGGATGGTGATGGACGGCTCCGCTTCCCATGCCATGGTGCTCGGCACCGTGGTCGGCATGGCGGTGGTGCAGATCTTCGTGCACCTGATCTACTTCCTGCACATGAACACCTCCTCCGAGGAGCGCTGGAACCTGGTGGCACTGGTCTTTACCGTGCTCATCATCGCCATCGTGGTCGTGGGTTCCCTGTGGATCATGTACAACCTCAACATCAACATGATGGTTCACTGAGCGGGTTGATGATGATGAAGCAATACCTGCAAGTGACCAAGCCGGGCATCATCTTCGGCAACCTCATCTCGGTTATCGGGGGATTCCTGCTGGCCTCGAAGGGGAGCCTGGATGTGCCCCTGTTCATCCTGACCATGGTGGGGGTGTCACTGGTGGTGGCCTCCGGTTGCGTGTTCAACAACTACATCGACCGGGACATCGACTGCATCATGGAGCGCACCAAGAACCGTGCCCTGGTGCGGGGGCTCATCGCCCCCGGTGTCTCCCTCTGGTATGCGACGGCGCTGGGCGTTGCGGGCATTGCACTGCTCTACTTTGCGGCCAATCCGTTGGCCGCCTTGCTGGCGGTGCTGGGCTTCCTGGTTTATGTGGGGATCTACAGCCTCTACATGAAGCGCCACTCGGTCTATGGCACCCTGGTCGGCAGCCTCTCCGGCGCCGCGCCGCCGGTCATCGGCTACTGCGCGGTGAGCGGGCAGTTCGACTCGGGGGCCCTGATCCTGCTGGCGATCTTCAGCCTGTGGCAGATGCCGCACTCCTATGCGATCGCCATCTTCCGCTTCAAGGACTACCAGGCCGCCAACATCCCGGTGCTGCCGGTGGTGAAGGGGATCCCGGTGGCCAAGCTCCACATCACCCTCTACATCCTGGCGTTCATGGTGCCGACCCTGATGCTGTTCCTCGGCGGCTACGCCGGTTACAAGTATCTGGTGGTGGCCACCGCGGTGAGCGTCTGGTGGCTGGGGATGGCGCTGTCGGGCTACAAGGCGGCGGTGGACGACTCCCTCTGGGCGCGCAAGCTGTTCATGTTCTCCATCGTCACCATTACTTGCCTGAGCGTGATGATGTCGGTGGACTTCCAGCCGGACGCAGCGCCGGTGCTGGTGAGCATGCTGCCCTGACGCTGGAGCTGACATGTTCTCCATCGTCGTCATCATCTTCACTTGCCTGAGCGTGATGATGTCGGTGGACTTCCAGCCGGACGCAGCGCCTGTATTGGTGAGCATGCTGCCCTGATAGTGTGAACTGCACCCCTGAAATGCATGAAATCCAGAGCCGGGAATCTTCCCGGCTCTGCTATTATGGGCGCCGCCCTGCGAGGGGCATCGCCGATTTTTCGGGGCGGCCGGGCGCCTGTCACCCCTTTCTTTCTCTCTTCTTTTTGACTCATCGAGGCCCTCATGAATGATTTCACCATGACGAGGGGCGAGCGACGCGCGACCTGGGCGCTCGGCTCCGTCTTCTCGCTGCGCATGCTCGGCATGTTTATGGTGCTGCCGGTGCTGACCACCTACGGCATGTCCCTGGCGGGCGCCTCCGAGGCGCTCATCGGGCTTGCCATCGGCATCTACGGCATGACCCAGGCCCTGTTCCAGATCCCCTTCGGCCTGCTCTCCGACAAGGTGGGGCGCAAGCCCCTCATCGTTGGCGGCCTGCTGATGTTTGCCCTTGGCAGCGTCATCGCCGCCCTGAGCGACGCCATCTGGGGGGTCATCGTCGGGCGCGCCCTGCAAGGGAGCGGCGCCATCTCCGCCGCCGTCATGGCGCTCCTGTCGGATCTCACCCGGGAGCAGAATCGCACCAAGGCGATGGCCTTCATCGGGGTGAGCTTTGGCATCACCTTCGCCATCGCCATGGTGACCGGCCCCCTCATCACCCATGCCCTGGGCTTGTCCGGCCTCTTCTGGCTCATCGCCCTGCTGGCCCTGGCCTCCATCGCCATGGTGCTCTGGGTGGTGCCGACCCCGGCGGCACACCTGCAAAATCGCGAGTCCGCCATGGTGCGAGGCAGCTTTCGTACCGTGCTCACCAACCCTCGCCTGCTCAAACTCAACCTCGGCATCCTCTGCGTCCACACCCTGCTGATGTCGAGCTTCGTGGCCCTGCCGCCCCTGCTGGAACGTGCGGGCCTGCCCCGTGACAGCCAGTGGCAGGCCTATCTGGTCACCATGCTGATCGCCTTCGTCAGCGTGGTGCCCTTCATCATCTATGCCGAGAAGCACCGCCAGATGAAGCGGGTCTTCATCGGGTGCGTGGTGGTGATGCTGGCCGCCGAGCTGGTGCTCTGGCAGAGCGGCCAGCAGCTGTGGGGTTTGCTCGCCGGGTTGCAGCTCTTCTTCATCGGCTTCAACGTGATGGAGGCGCTGCTGCCGTCTCTCATCAGCAAGGAGTCCCCGCCGGGCTACAAGGGCACCGCCATGGGGGTCTACTCCACCAGTCAGTTCCTCGGGGTCGCCATCGGCGGCAGTCTCGGCGGCCTGCTCTACAGCCTGGGGGGCGGCCCCCTGGTGTTTGGCGGTTGCGCCGCCCTGGCCCTCGCCTGGCTCGGGGTGAGCCTCACCATGGCCGAGCCCCCTTATGTGAGCAGCCTGCGCATCGTGCTGCCGGAAGGGGTCGAGGCCACCCCGGCCCTGGAGCAGCGGATCCGCGCCTGCGAGGGGGTAAGCGACGTGCTGCTGGTGCGCGAGGAGCACTCCCTCTACGTGAAGGTGGACAGCAAGCGCCTGACCCGCAGCGATCTGGAGCGGCTGGTCTCTTTGTGATGGCGGGCTGCGCGGGGCGGCGCAGAGCGCGGGCTGATGGGCGGCTGCTATGCTGAGATCCTCACTCACAGGAGGAACCTCTGATGTCATACGTGGACGGATTCGTGCTCGCCGTGCCGACGGCCAACAAGCAGGCCCTGATCGATCATGCGGGGCAGTTTGACCCCATCTTCCTCGAATACGGCGCCACCCGGGTGCTGGAGTGCTGGGGGGACGACGTGCCTCACGGCAAGCAGACCGACTTTTATCGGGCGGTGGCGGCCAGGGAGGATGAAACCGTGGTCTTCTCCTGGGTGGAGTGGCCGAGCAAGGCGGTGCGGGACGACGCCATGGGCAAGATGATGCAGGACCCCAGGATGGACCCCGCCAATCCCCTGCACCAGACCATGCCGTTTGATGGCGCCCGCATGATCTTCGGAGGCTTCACCACCGTGCTGGAGCTCAAGGGCTGAGACCGGCCATCGGGGCTTCACCCTGGTGGCCGGAGCGCAAGGGCCGATAGCAACACCCAGGCCCGTCAGATGATGAAAAAGCCCGCCAGCCGGCGCAATGCTGTTCACTTAAGAGAATTTGAGTTCCAGTCCACGTAGTATCAGGACAAAAAATCGAGGGAGGCATGATGCCTCCCTCTTTCTATTGCAAGCCCCGCTGGATAAAGGCTGGAGGAAGATCGACTGGACACAGCCTTGCCCCCTCAACTCAAATCCAATTTATGAATAATCAGTCAAAAAAGTGCTTATCTGAACAGCATTGCGCCAGCCGGCGGGCTTTTTGCTGGGCGTTATCTCATGGTCGCTCTCCATGGGGGATGTTCAGCCCGGGCGCCAGAAGGGCTTGTCCCCGAGAATGGTGGCCCTGTGCATCACCCGGCGGGCCGGCAGGTAGTCGGCATTGGCATAGTGCTGGGTCACCCTGTTGTCCCAGATGGCGATGTCGTTCTCCTGCCAGCGCCAGCGCACCTGGAACTCGGGGCGGGTGATGTGCTCGAACAGAAAGCCGAGCAGGGCCTCGCTCTCTTTGGGGGGCAGCCCGGGCAGCCGGGTGGTGAACCCCTCGTTGACGAACAGGGCCTGACGGCCGCTCACCGGATGAGTGCGGATCACCGGGTGGCGCAGGGGCGGGTGACGGGCCACGGCCGCCTGCCAGCGCTGGCGCGCCTCCTCGCTGTCATCATGGCGATGGGCCGGGAAGGACTTGGTGAAGTCGTGCTCGGCTTCCAGCCCTGCCAGCAGGGTTTGCAGAGGCGGGGAGAGGGCCGCCAGCGCCGCGATGCCGCTGGCCCAGAGGGTGTCCCCCCCGGTGGGGGGCAGCTGCTTGGCGGCCAGAATGGCCAGTGCCGGGGGCGTCTCGATAAAGGTCACGTCGGTGTGCCAGTTGTCGTTGTCCGGCGGATTGTCATCGTGGGTATCGAGCACGATGATCTCCTCGGCCTCCTCCGTGTGGGGGTAGACGGGGTGGATGTGCAGATCCCCGAAACGGTTCGCCAGCGCCCGCTGGGCTCGCGGGGTGATGGGCTGGTTGCGAAAGAACAGCACCTGGTATTTGAGCAGGGCGCGATGGAGCTGCTCGAACTGCCCCTGGCTCAGGGGCTCGGCCAGATTGACGCCGGCGATGACGGCGCCGATGTGGGGGCCGAGGGGGGTAATGGTCAACTTGTCGGTCATGGTCTTGCTCCATGTCTGGGGGCGTGAAGGCCCGATACCAATAGGAAAGGGGGGCGAAGGAAAGAGGTCAGCCTGTGGCTAATTGTCCTTCTCCATGCCAGGGGGTGAGCCTGCGCTGCAGGGCGCGCAGTCCCAGTTCCAGTACGAAGGCGATCAGGGCGATCACCAGGATGCCCGCCAGCACCACGTCGGTGGCGAGAAACTCGCCGGCGGATTGCACCATGAAGCCCACCCCCCTGGTGGCGGCGATAAGCTCGGCCGCCACCAGGGTGGACCAGCCCACCCCGAGCCCGATGCGCAGCCCGGTCAGGATGTCCGGCAGGGCCCCTGGCAGGATCACGTGCCAGAGCACCTGGGACCGGGATGCGCCCAGCGCCTGCGCTGCCCGCACTCGCACCGCGTTGGCGCTCTGCACCCCCGCCAGGGTCGCCAGGGCCACGGGCGCGAAGATGGCCAGATAGATGAGCAGCACCTTGGAGGTCTCGCCGATGCCAAACCAGATCACCATGAGTGGCAGGTAGGCGAGCGGCGGCACCGGGCGGTAGAGCTCGATGAGGGGATCCAGCACGCCGCGCACCGTGGGGGAGAGCCCCATGGCGATGCCCACCGTGATGCCAAAGAACGCCGCGGCAGCGAGCGCCACCAGGATGCGCCCCAGGCTGGCCCCCAGGTGTTGCCACAGGGTGGCATCCATAAAGCCCGTTGGGCCTGCGATGGTGATGAGCTGTGCCAGCACCCGCTGTGGGGGCGGCAGGAACAGGGGATCGACCCAGCCGAAGTGGGCCACCAGCCACCACAGGGCCAGCAGCACGATCAGGGTGGCGAGGCTCAGGGTCAGACGGCGGGGCAGGGGCCAGCCCGCTGCCCGTGTGTGGGTGACATCCCGTTGCCGGGCGAGGGCGAGAGTCATGCAAAGGCCTCCCGCTCTGCGAACACCCGTTCCAGCACGTATTCACGGCGCTCGATGAAGGCCGGATCGGACTTGATGCTGCGGCAGGGCTCCCCGGCGGCGAAGCGGCGACCGAAATCCAGGGTCATCCGCTCCGTCACCCGCCCGGGGGAGGGGGAGAGCAGCACCAGATCGGTGGCCATGAAGATGGCCTCCTCGATGTCGTGGGTGATGAGCATCACCTGACGCCGGTGCTCGTGCCACAGGCGCAGCAGCAGAGTCTGCATCTGCTCCCGGGTGAAGGCGTCCAGGGCGCCGAAGGGCTCGTCCAGCAGGAGCAGGCGGGGCTGGGTGGCCAGGGCCCGGGCGATGCCGACCCGCTGGCGCTGGCCGCCGGAGAGCTGCCAGATGGCGCGATCGCCGGCCCCCTCCAGCCCCACCTGACGCAGCAGTGCCCGGGCCTGTTCGGTGCGTTCGGCACTGGGCACGCCCGCCAGCTGCAGGCCGAGTGCCACGTTGTCTCGCACGTTTCGCCAGGGCAGCAGCCCCTCGCTCTGGAACACCACGCCGCGCTCGGCGCCGGGGCCGGTGACCGGCTTGCCCTCAAGGCTTATCTGGCCGTGGTGGCAAGGCTCGAAGCCCGCCACCAGGTTGAGGAGGGTCGTCTTGCCCGAGCCCGAGGGCCCCAGCACCACCATCAGCCCCCCCTCGGACAGGGAGAGGTTGATGTTGTCGAGCACCCGCCTGCCGGCGTACTCGGCGGACACATGAGAGAGCTGCAGCATGGTCGTCTCCTTGGATTTACTGGGCCACGGCTTTCACGAAGCGATCGGTCACGAACTGGCGGTAGTCCGAGGCGGCGTTCGCGACCTTGCCCTGGCTCTCGAGGAAGCGGGCGGTGTCGATGATGGTCTGGTTGACGAGGCGCCCGAGCTCGGCGCTCTGGGCCTTCGCATCGAGGTAGGTGTTACCCTTCACCAGCGCGGGAACGTCCGCCTCGGGAACGCCGCTCAGCTTGGCCAGCTTGGCGAGGTTGTCCGGCTTGGTGAGCCAGCCGTCGGGGTTGGCCAGGTAGTCGCGCTGGGCGGCCAGGGTGCTGTTCACGAAGGCCTGCACCACTTCGGGGTGGGCCTTGGCAAAGTCCTTGCGCACCACCCAGACGTCCAGGGTCGGCGCCCCCCAGTCACCCACCTGGGCGGAGTCGGTCAGCACCTTGCCCTCCTTGGTGAGCTGGTTGAGGGCGGGGGCCCAGACATAGGCGCCGTCGATGTCGCCCCGCTGCCAGGCGGCGATGATGGTCGGTGGTTGCAGGTTGACGATCTGCAGCGTCGCGGGGTCGACGTTCCAGTGCTTGAGGGCCGCCAGCAGGCTGTAGTGGGTGGTGGAGGTATAGGGCACGGCGATGCGCTTGCCCGCGAGATCCTCGGGTTTTTCGAGCCCCTGCTTCACCACCAGGGCCTCGGATTCCCCGAGCTTGGAGGCGAGCAGGAACACCTCGATGGGCAGGTTCTGGCTCGCCGCCACTGCCAGGGGGCTGGAGCCGATGTTGCCTATCTGCACGTCGCCGGAGGCGAGCGCCCGTACCACGCTGGCGCCGCTGTCAAACTTGCGCCAATCCACGGTAGCGCCGCTCTCCCTGGCGAAGCTGTTGTCGGCCTGGGCCACCTTGGCGGGTTCGGCGGAGGTCTGGTAGGCCACGGTGACGTCGAGGGCCTGGGCGGACTGGCCGAGCAGCATGGAGGCCGCGAGCCACAGAGAGATGCCTTTTGCTGTCATGATGCACTTCCTTGTTGGGGGTGTTGGAAGCCACATCTTTATCTGAACATCCCCGGGGGCGAAGGAACGAGAAGGGTGTTCTCATGCCGTTTGGTTCTTAGAAAAAGAACGGTAAATCAATGATCTGATTGAGATATGCCAGAAAGTGGATAGCTTGCTCACCCGCCGTCTATCGGGTGGCTGACGCAAGGGGCCAAGGGTCGGCCCCCAGGGGCCGGCAGGTGCGTGCGGGGGTAGGCCAACAGGGAGGGCAGAGGGGGGCAGTGACTGGTAGGGGGAAGGGAGGAAAAGGCCCCGCCAGGGTGGCGGGGCCGGGGGATCAGCGCTCCACCAGCGGGGCCGAGCGGTAGCTCCACAGGCCATAGGTGCGCAGGGCGTCCCGGTAGATGCCAAGCAGCTCCTCCGGGCTTGCCTTGGCCAGGGCCGAGAGGGGCTTGTCCGGGTAGGCGACGCTGTCGATGCGGATGTTCGCCGGGCCGCTCTGCCAACAGGCGATTTCCAGCAGGGTCTGGCCCCGGCGCACATGGCTCGCCGAGCTCACCAGGGTGGCGAACTCAATCTCGTGGCGGGCGAGGGCATAGCCGCTGTAGAGGGCGTTCTCCACCGTGCTGGTGGCGTAGTTCTCCTCGATGATGCGGGAGCGGTCGATGCCCTTTTTCGCCAGCCAGTCCGCCATCAGCTTGCCCTCGGTCTGGCGGTTCTGGGGCACGCCGCCGGTGAGGATGACGAGGGCCGCCGGATCGGCCTGGGCCAGGGCGCGGGTGGTCTCGAGGCGTCTCAGCAGGATGTCGTGCATGGAGCCATCGGGATTGAGGGCATAGCCCAGGGTGACGATGGCGCGGCGCCCCTTCTTCTCGCCCCGTCCCTGACGCTCCTTGAGGGGGGTGGCGACCATCCTGTCCACGGTGGCGAACAGTCGCTGCAAGTCGGCGGCGCGACCGGCATTGAGCTCGCCGACCCGCTTGAGATAGCCATCGGATTTGGCCTGGTTGCCCTTGAAGCGCTGCCAGGTGGCCAGATAGGTGTTGATGTCCAGATCGTCCGGGGCGGCGGTGAGGGCCTGCTCGAACAGGGCGATGGCCCTGTCCACGTTGCCGTTGTAGATCTGGGCGTTGGCCGCCGAGATAAGCAGATCGGTGCGATAGGGCTCGAGCTGGTGGGCCTCCAGCAGCAGGGTGGTCACCTGCTCCATGTTGCTCGGCATCTTGGCGGTGAAGCCCGCATCGGAGACCCGGGCGGGGGAGTGGAAGATGCGGGCGGCGTCTGCCAGCAGCTGATCCACCACCTGGCGCTTGCTGATGAACTGCTCGTAATTCTGCTCCTTTTGCAGGGAGCGCACCGGGGCGGCCCAGGCATCGGATGAGACAACGAGCGGCAGCGTCAGCAGGCTGGTGAGGGTCAGGGCAATCGCGGTTTTCTTCATCATGGGGCTCCCTCTGGGGTGCGGGGCGCGATGCCTTGGCTCGTCCCCTGAATGCTTTTCCAATAAAAACAGATGCTTGGTTTGCTGCTTACTCTACTCCCTTCCCGATGAAAAAAACGTGAACCGTTCCGGTTATCCCGATGGCCCCCCTCAGCGCAGCCCCAGACGCGCCTGCAGGAAGGCCAGCCAGGCCTCCACCTTGGCGGGCAGGTGGCGGCGCTTGGGATAGACGCACCAGATGCCGTGCTCGGGCAGGGCATGGTCTGGCAGGACGGGCACCAGCCGCCCGATGGCGAGATCCCGCGCCACGATGAAGTCCGGCATGTTGCCGATGCCAAGTCCCGCCAGCAGCGCGGTGTGGATGGCATCGCTGTTGTTGACCTCGAAATTGCCCCTGGGGGTGATGGCCACCTCTCCTTCGGGCCCGTGCAGCCGCCACTGGGTGCCGCCGCGAAACAGGGAGTAGAAGAGGCAGTTGTGGCGCTCGAGATCCGCCGGGGTGCGGGGCGTGCCGGCCTGCGCCAGGTAGGCGGGGGCGGCGCACAGGGTGCTGAGACAGGGGGCGAGGCGGCGGGCGACCAGGCTCGAATCCTCCAGCTCGCCGATGCGCACCGCCACGTCGAACCCCTCGGCCACCAGATCCTGCCGGGCGTCGCTCATCTCCAGCTGCAACTGCACCTCGGGGTGAAGGGCGAGAAACTCGGGGACAAGGGGGGCGATGTGGCGCCGGCCATAGACCATGGGCACCGTCACCCGCAGCAGGCCGCGGGGGGCCGATTGCAGGGCGCCGATGGCATCTTCCCCGTCGCTGGCCAGGCGCACTGCATGGCGCACCGTCTCGAAGTAGCGCTCCCCCGCCTCGGTGAGGGTGAGGGAACGGGTGGTGCGATAGAGGAGCTGGCAGCCGAGGGCCTGCTCGAGCTGGCTCACCTTCTTGCTCAGCACCGACTTGCTGAGGCCGAGCTGACGGGCGGCGCCGGAGAAGGTGCCCGACTCCACCACGGCGACGAAGGCGGGGAGCAGGGCGAAGGCTTCCTGGTTCATGTTGTTCTCGATATGGAAACAATGTTGTTCCAGAAGGGTAGATTATCCCCAAATCAAAAACAATTTACCCTGCTCGTCAGTTCAACCAAGGAGCAACCCCATGATCCCCCCGCTTGTTGACCGCGGCCCCGGCCGCCCCGCCCTCGGCCAGACACTTGGCCAGACCCTGGGTGCCCTGGCCGCCTTCGCCGCCGGCCTGCTACTGGCGCTGATGATCGCCCAGAACGGCGCCCTGTCCCGCGCCACCGACCCCTGGCTCGCGAGCTGGCTGGCCCACGGGGTCGGCAGCCTGGTGGCCGGGCTCCTGTGGTGGCTCTCCCCAAGGCCCCCGACGCCGGAGGCGGCCCCGCTCTGGGCCTGGCTCGGCGGTCTGCCGGGGGCGCTCACCGTGGTACTGGCGGCCCTGTGCCTCAACTCGCCCCTCGGCATGGCGGGCACCCTGGCCTGCGATGGCCTCGGCTGGCTCGGACTGGCTCGCCGCCGCCCCTCGGGAAAAGACGCGCTCGCCGCCCTGCTGGTGATGGCCGGCGCACTGCTTATCGTGCTGCGTTAGGAGAGACACCATGACCCTATTGATCCTGCTGGGACTGCTGAACGGCGTGGCGGTGAGCCTGTCGCGCACCCTCAATGGCCGCCTCGCCAGCGCCCGGGGCGCCATGACGGCGTCGCTGGCCAACCACCTGCTCGGCTTCGGGCTGCTCGGCGTCCTGCTCATCCTCAAAGGGGCACCCTGGGAGCGGCTCGCCGGGCTCGATCCCTGGCTGCTGCTCGGCGGGGTGCTGGGGGCGCTGTTCGTCGCCATCAGCAGTTGGGCCATCGGCCGGATCGGCGCCCTGGCCTGCGCCCTGCTCATCGTCACGGGCCAGCTGGCGGGAGGCGCACTGCTCGATGCCCTGGCCGGACGGCTGGCCGCAAGTGATCTGCTCGGCATCCTGCTGGTGCTGGCGGGGGCTGCGCTGCAACGCTGGCAGGGCGGCAAGTCGCGCTCCCGAGGGTGAGTGATGCGGTGATGGTCTGGGTAAACCGGCAGGGATGACAAGAGTGTCGCCCTGCCTGGATGCCAAAGGCGGCTCTCCTGTCGGCTCAGGGCCCAGATGAAAAGGAAAAGGCGAAAGAAAGGGAGGGAAAGGAAGAAACAGGAAGGCAACAGAGAGCAATGAAAGAGAGGCGCCTGTAACCCTGGGCCGCCCTCAACAGCAGAACACCGGCGCAAGGCCGGTGTTCTGAACAGCATGGCGGCGGGCCCGGCGGGGCGCGCGGTCAGGGCCGCTTAGGCGTAGAAAGCCTCGACGGTGCCCTTGACGGTGATCAGCATGGGGTTGCCGTAGCGATCCTTGGCCTTGGGGGAGGGGATCTTCACCCAACCTTCGCTGATGCAGTACTCCTCGACATTGGTGCGCTCCTTGCCGTTCACGCGAATGCCGATCTCGTGCTGGAAGCACTCCGCCACATGGTGCGGGCTGCGCGGGTTGGCCGCCAGACGGTCGGGCAGTGCAGGTTTGTTGTCGCTCATTTTATTTACCTGAGTGTGATAAAAAGTGGGTCATTGTAGGCAATGCCCGTCATGGGCTCAAGGCTGGGTTGCGTCCCATGGGGGGGACTAGGTCTGGCTACAGTTGCAGCTCGGGCAACAGCGTCGCCTGCGCCTGAAAATGGTGGCAACGGTGCTCAACGTCGTCTCTGTAACGTGCCAGATAAGCCAGCTCGGCGGGATTGTCTGTCTCAACCAGGGCGATGGCGGCATCAAGCTGATGCAGTATGTCGCTGGCCATCTTGTGCAAGGTCTGCTGCAACAGGCGTTTGGGCAGCTCGCATGCCTCGGCCATCTCCAGCAACTGCCATGCGTTGACCGCCTCGGGAGCAAACTCGTCGCCTATGGCCATGGCCAGATGCTGGTTGAACTCGGGGTAAAGCCCCACATTGACCAGATCGTACCAGGGGGTGGGCATCAGCCCTGCTTTTGATACGAAGAAGCTGTAGTTCTTGCCGTGGGCATCGTGGTTGTTGACGCAGAGGTTGAAGAGCAGCCATTGCAGCATGTCCAGTCTGGCCTGCGCCGGATTGACACAGAGGGCGCTGAGACTGAACAGCCGTGGCAGGCTCACCCCTTCCCGAATATGGGCCACGTCCCGCCCGTCACCGAAGTTGCGTTCATATTTTCGGGCGACGGGAAACCCCAGCCCCTGACAGGCATCGATCATGTGACGACGGCGCACCCTCAAGCCATCCTCGTCAAGGCGCCGATCGAACCGTTCCACCAGCAAGCTTCGGTGGGACTTATCGCCTTGGCCGACCCTGTGCAGTTCGACCCGCGCCACCGGCATGCCCAGCAGTGCGGCCAGTCGCATGGTCACGAACTCATTGATCACCAGATGAGGGTGATGCTCGAACTTGAGGAGGTGGGTGGAACAGAGCTCGCCCTCGCCAAATCCCAGCGTCCCCTCGAGTCGCAGCAGGTTGAGCTTGGCCTGCACGCCCGCAACCGAGAGGCGGGGGCGACCATCCCAGACTTCCAGCGGCCAGATCTCGGGCTGATCGAGGCGCAGCAACAGCTCTTTCGGGGTGATGGGGCGAAAATGGGTGGGGACGTCGGGCTCTGCGGGCAGGGTAAAGGTGACCGCCCCTGAGACATCGCGACCGATGCCGTGGATCAGGGCAAAGAGATTGCTGCGCGAAACGGAGAGCGCCTCAATCAGGTGCTCCAGCCCGCGATTTTCAGGCAGCAAGTTGCCGAGATACGCCCGGATCTGGGCGCTGCTGGCCGAACCATCCAGCGCCAGCGGCGGGGAGAGCGGGAAGCCACGCGCCTGCCACTCAGGTGTATAGCCGAGCTGAAACGCATCCCGGCTGGAGTCATATTCGAGATGGCCGATCAGCTGGTTACCCAGCCGAAGTTCCAGCCGATGGTGCTCAGAACCACCCATCATCACCGACCTCGGGTTGGCTGTTGCCGCTCGCTACCTGTGAGCCCATTTCCTGCACCAGTTGCAAGCGCAGCCCCAGCGCCTTCATCACCTGCAACAGGGTCGAGAGGTAGACATCCCCCCCTTTTTCAATCTTGATCAGGGTCTTCTTGGAGATACCGCACAGTGAGGCCGTCACCTCCTGGGTCATCCTGGCGGCTTTGCGTCTCTCGCGGATCGCCAGCCCCAGCGAGGCGGGATCCAGTGCTTTCGGGCCGGTTTGCAACGATGCGTCTGCCATCATGATCACGAAAAAAAGTGTAGGTTGTTACACCTTAACTCATGGTAAGAGCAAACAGCAATTAAAAGTGTACGATAGTGCACTTTTGATGGTTCTGGTACTGGTTGCAAGATAAAAGTGTAGAGGAGTCTACAAAGCTGTTGGCGATTCACATAGTTACAACACTATCTCCTCCACAGTGGAGTAGGGACTAGTGTCTGGACATGTACAGGATCTTTAGCTACAACCAATTGAAATAGATAGAAAAAAGGCTTCGTTTGTGATCTGATTTAATCGCAAAAAAAACCGACACGCCCGAAGCCATGACTATTATCAATGCAACCCAGTACCTCAAGCAACTTCTTAGC
>NZ_JALIHH010000040.1:0-23246 GCF_022869435.1 Aeromonas sp. LsrichE-8G | reverse complement strand
TTCCCAGGCATTACTCACCCGTCCGCCGCTCGCCGGCAAAAGTAGCAAGCTACTTTCCCGCTGCCGCTCGACTTGCATGTGTTAGGCCTGCCGCCAGCGTTCAATCTGAGCCATGATCAAACTCTTCAATTTAAGTTTGGTTGCCACTCTTTGTTACCAAGGAGTTGGCGGCTCAATGAATTGCTGAATTAACTGCTGCAACTTTTTTCGTTGCTTTGGTCACTTCATCAGACATTGAAAATCAAAAATTGTTTTTGATGCTCGATGCTGTGAGTGCCCACACAGATTGCTTGATTCAAATTGTTAAAGAGCGACGCAGCTTTTGGCTGCTGCGGGAGTGGCATTCTACTCAACCGCCTTCTCGAGTCAAGCCTTATTTTCCAAGGCTTTTTCGAGGCACCGACTGGCTTGTTTGCGTTGCCGCTTGCCCTGTCGATGGAGGCGCATTATAGAGACATAGATCACATTGGCAAGCTCTCATCGCAATAAAATTGCAAAAAAATGCCAATTCTTAGTTATTCATATCAAAACACAGTTTTTATACAGACTTACCCACAGGACAAGCCCGGGAAGGGCTCATTCTGCCCCCTATTACCTCCCGTTCCTCTCTGACCGTCTCCTGTTCGAAGGGTTGCTGACCATATCAATCCGTATATAAAGGAAGAGAATCGCAAAGTGACGCTCAGACCAGTCCTGCCTCAGCAACCCAGGCAGCGATCAGCTCGGCTGCCGCCATGGAGCGGCAACCCGATATATTCTGCCCGGCCCAGAGTGGCGAGAAACCGCGGTCACCCGCCTTTTCGGCTGCGGCACGCAACGGAGCCAATGCGCCGCTGGCATACGGGAAGTCTGGCGGCAGCACCGAAAGGGGGCCGAGTTCCCGCATCAAGCGGTTGACTATCCCCCGCGCCGGACGGCCGCTGAACAGATTGGTCAGTGCGGTGTGTTGGCCATGCCTCCCCTGCAGCGCCGCACGGTGCAGGGGCGAGGTCGTCGCCTCGTGGCAACAGAGGAACGCCGTTCCCACCTGCACGGCGCTCGCTCCCAGAGCAAGGGCGGCTCTGATGCCCTTTCCATCCACGATGCCTCCTGCAGCGATGACCGGGATCGCTACTGCCGCCACTACCTGTGGCAGAAGGGTAAAGGTGCCCTGCTGCAAGCTGAGATCCTCACTCAGGAAATGGCCGCGATGGCCACCCGCCTCCAGCCCCTGGGCGATGACGGCATCGGCTCCGTGGTCAGCAAACCACTGCGCTTCTGCCACCGTGGTGGCGCTGGCAAACACTTTTGCGCCTGTGGCTTTTACCTGGGCAAGCAACTCGGGCTCGGGCAAGCCGAAGTGGAAACTGACCACGGCAGGCCTGAACTCTGCAAGCAGAGCCGCATGCTCATCATTGAAGGGGGCCCGAGCGGGAGCACGCGACGGTGCAGCGGCATCCACCCCAAACTCGGTGTAATAGGGTGACAGCACCTGGCGCCAGCGCTGCTCCGCTGTCGGTTCCGGCTCGTGCTGCCGATGGCAAAAGAAGTTGATGTTGTATGGGCCCGGCCCGCTGGCGGCGAGGCGGCTCAGCTCCTGGCGCAGATCGGCACCACTCAGCATGGCGGCAGGCAGGGAGCCCAGTGCCCCCGCACTGGTCGCCGCCATCGCCAGGGCGCAGTCCTGCACGCCCGCCATGGGGGCCTGAATGACGGGATAGCGCATCCCCAGTTCGGCAAAGGGCGTCATATGACGGTTTCCTGTTTCTGATGGTGAGTCTGATTGTGCGCCAGAGGCGGGTTGAGTCGGCAGAGCGCACCTGACGTGCTGACACGTCGTCTGGCGATGTCGCCTGTCCAGTTTCCGGCCAGACATCCTGTCTTCGCTTTCATCCATCAGGCCCCTTGAGGTTCATTGCACATCGGGCCCGCGAAGGGCCCGAACGTGAAGTGTCAACGCACGCTGCGCAGCAGGAAGTCCGGCTGGCCACAGGAGCGGCGCTCCCGCTTCTGCATCTCGTCGGAGCAGGGAACGGCATCCGTCCCCTGCTTGTTGATGCAGATGTAGATCTCCCGCAGGAAACGGCCCCCATCAGCGCAGGCCACCGTGATGTTATCGGGGGCCAGCCACTCGCTGGCGCTCGCCAGATCAGCCTTGAGCTGGAAGCTGCTTTTGCGCAGCGGCTCTTCCGGCGATTGATAGGAGGCCGGGATCTTCACCTTCTGGCGCAGATCGCTGGCCAGCTTATGGAAGGCCTGCTGGCTCAGGCCGGAGCAGGTGCCGTGCTTCTCCCATTCATGGCGATAGAGGAAGCGGCTGGGGTAGAGCCCGGCAAACTGCTGCTCCATATCCGCATCCAGCCGCTCGCGGGTGCAGCTGGCGGGGTAGCCGCGCTGATACTGGGGCCAGAGCCCATGCAGCACGAACCCCAGCTTGCGGGCGCACTGCTCCCGATCCCCTGGCTTGATGGCGCAGTGCTCGGGCGACCAGGAGAGTGCCATGGCGTAATAGTCAAACTCCCCCGCATAGCCTTTGCCCTGGGCGGCGGAGATCCACAACAGCGACCCCACCAGCCATACCATGACCTGCTTCATCTCTCGTTCCCCCTCATCTCTTTGCACCCGGTGGCGCCCCATTTTGCGCCCTCATGCTCCCATAACAGGGAGTCAAAGAACAATCGCTCAAAATGGCCTTACTCACTGTGGGTCAGACCAGTAAAAGGTTTCCCCTGCCGGATCAGAGGCGTAAGCTGGCTCTCCGGCGGGCCTTCATGACGCGCCACGTTTCCCCGATTTCATCAGCAACAGGACGTAACATGATCCGCAAGAATCCCTCAGGTCACCTGCCCGTTATCGACGAATCCGCCTATATCGACAAGACCGCCATCATCTGTGGCAAGGTGATCATCAAGGAGAACGTGTTTGTCGGCCCCTATGCCGTGATCCGCGCAGACGAAGTGGACGAGAGCGGTGACATGGAACCCATCGTCATCGGCGCCAACTCCAACATTCAGGATGGCGTCGTCATCCACTCCAAATCCGGCGCTGCCGTCACCATCGGCGAGTTCAGCTCCATCGCCCACCGCAGCATCGTCCACGGGCCGTGCGAGGTGGGTAACCGGGTCTTCATCGGCTTCAACAGCGTGCTGTTCAACTGCCACATCGGCGAAGGGTCAGTGGTTCGCCACAACTCCGTGGTCGATGGCTGCGATATTCCCCCCGGCTTCTATGTCCCCTCCACCACCCGCATCAACCAGCAGAGCGATCTGGCGCAGATCCCGCGCGTCACCGTGGACGCCACCGAGTTCTCCGAGGATGTGGCTCACACCAACATCGACCTGGTCAGGGGTTACAAGGCGCTCTCCAACGAGTTTTGATCCGGTGAGCGGTTCACGACACACAACGGGCGCCACGACGCCCGTTGTCACAACTGTAAAGAGGGCGAAAAGAGGGTGTAAAGGTGGTTGAGCCGGGCGCACGCGTCGCGTTTGATGGGGGCGTTCCCATCAATGGAGTCATCATCATGTCACGCTATCCTGTCGCCCTTGCCCTGCTGCTGGGCACCACGCTCCTTCATGCAGGCGAGATGCCGCCCCCGATGGGCGCCCGCCAGGGAGGTCCCATGACACCGCCCCCCTCCGTGCTCTATCACGCCAGCAAGCAGGGTGCGGATCCCCAGGCCCTGGTCCAGGCGCTGTCCAAAAACATTGATGCCGCCAAGCCGGATACCCGCTACGAGGTCACGGTCAGCGTGCGCGAACTGCCGCCCCAGCCACTCAAACCCCAGCCCGCCGGTGCACCGCTCAAGGGGCAGTGAGATGAGTCTGCACCGCCCTTCACTCTGGCTGCTTGCCATGGCCATCGCCCTGCCCGCCATGGCGGGTCCGGGGAACATGAGCAGACTGGGCGGATGGGAGAGCCCTGCCCCGCAGTACGGCCATGGGGCTGGCCCTGGCTTCGGCCACCGCGTCGACCGGCTGCCGGGAGAGGTGGAAACCTTGCTGCTGGCCGGGCTCACCTACTATGTGCTCGACGGCATCTTCTACCGCCGGCAGGAGAACCACTATGTGGTGGTCTCCCCACCTCCTCAGGTCCTGGTGGTGGCAGAGACAGGGCTCATCCCCCTGGATCTGGATGGCCGCCGCTATTACGTCAGGGAGGGTCACTACTACCTGCGAGAAATAGACGGGCGCTACACCGAGGTGCCGCCGCCAGCGGCGCTGCGCTGAATCGCACGGTGGAACAGATACGAGCAGGGGGCCTTGGCCCCCTCTTTCATTACCGGGGTTTTACCCCACTCGGGTCTGAGCCGCGTACCTCAGGACGGGTCATGCAGGGGCAGCGTCATGGTCACTCTCAGCCCCCCCTGTGCGCGATTGCGCGCCAGGATGGTACCGCCCTGCAGAATCACCGCCTTGCGGGCGATGGCGAGCCCGAGCCCGTAGCCCTTGCCCATGCGGGGTGAGCCGATGCGCACGAAGGGATCGAAGATCCCCGCCAGCTTCCCCTCCTCCACCCCGGGCCCCCGATCGGCGATGGAGAGCTGCACCTCCTGGCCCAGGCGCAGCACGCGAACATTCACCATCTGGCCCGACTGCGAGAAACGCAGTGCGTTGCGCACCACGTTATCCACGGCGCGGCGCACCAGCTCGGCATGCCCCAGCAGGAGACAACCCTCCCCCAGCGCCGCCTCGAGCGCTATCTCGACTCCGGATTGCTGGGCTTCGAACCTGGCATCCTGGACAACCGTCTCCACCAGCGCCAGCAGGTCGTAGTGGCTCTGCTCAAGCCCGTGGCCCTGCTCGGCACGGGAGAGGGTCAGCAGCTCCCCTATCATCCTGTCCATCCGCTCCGTCTCGAGCCGGATCCGCGCCAGGGCGTCGCTCGCCTTCTCCGGGCGCTGCTCCGCCAGGCCGATGGCCATCTGGATGCGGGCCAGGGGGGATCGCAGCTCGTGGGAGACGTCGTGAAGCAGTTGCTCGCGCCCCTCGACCAACTGCTGCAACCGCTCCACCATGAGATCGAACTCCTTCGCCACCTCCGTCAGCTCGTCCCGGCGCCAGCGCAGAGCGGGCCAGAGTCTGACCCCCAGATCCCCTCTGGCTACCCGATCGAAGCTGCGCCGCAGGGCGTTCATGGGCCGGGTCAGGTGCCAGGCGAACAGAATGCTGAACAAGAGTCCCCCCAGGCCGCCAATCCAGAGCATGGGCGGGGGAATGTTGAGCCAGGAGAGGGGACCGGGAGCAGGCCCGCCGGGGAGAGCGCGCGGGTCCGCTCTGGTCTGCAGCAGATAGGTCTGCCCGTCGCTGGCAATCACGGTGCGTGTCAGCACGCTGCCCGGGCCAGGTTCCCCGGAGGCTGTCAACCTGGATGCCCGGGGCGCTGGCCGGGGAGGCGCATCGGAGACATCGAGGAGTGTTATCTGCAGCAACGGCGGCGACATGGCCTGGCTCAATGCCGTCGCAGCCTCGATTCCCCCCTTTGCCAGCACGGCTGCCGCCATCTCCAGATGCTGGCTCGCCAACTGCTGGGCCAGGTGCTCTTCCGGGGGGTCACGCTCGGCACGAAAACCGAGCCAGAGCAGTTGACTGACCAGCACTATGGCCAGCCAGAACCCCAGCAGAATCTTCCAGAACAAACGTCCCTTGAGGATCACCGTATCTTGTACCCTATGCTGCGCACCGTCTCTATGGTGACGGCCTCCCCCGCCTTCTGTTGCAGCTTCTGCCTCAGGTTGCAGATGTGCACATCGACGCTGCGATCATAGGCCTCCCGCGGGCGCCCCACCCCTTGCAGGGAGAGGATGTCCTTGGTGACCACCTGCTCCGGTGCTCGCACCAGCAACACCAGCATGTTGAACTCGGTGGCGGTCAGCTCCAGCGGCTCCCCCTGCCAGAGACAGACCCGGTTGGCCGGCGTGACCGTCAGATCCCCCAGGATGAGGGCATCCGGCGAGGGGGTTGCGCTCCCCCCCTCGTTGACCCGCCGCAGAACGGCCCGCAGCCGGGCCACCAGCTCCCTGGGGTAGCAGGGTTTGGGCACATAGTCATCGGCCCCCATCTCCAGCCCCACCACCCGATCCACGTTGTCCCCCTTGGCGGTCAGCATGATGATCGGCAGGCGACTGCGCTGGCGCACCTGGCGCAGCACCTCAGTCCCCCCCAGATCGGGCAGCATCACATCCAGCAGCAGGGCGCTGTAACGGCCGGAGAGGGCATGGTGCACCCCTTCCCCTCCGGTCAGCACCTGGGTGGTCTCGAACCCCTCCCCTCCCAGGTATTCACTCAACATGACGCCCAGTTCGGCGTCGTCATCCACCAGCAGGATCTTCATATAGGGTCTCCCTTGTCGGTGGCCATTTTCGCCGCTTGCTCCGCCCTTGGCAGCCATTTTTACGAAACCCTTACGCTTGGCGCAAAGAGCCTTAACCCGGCTCTGGGGTAGAGTGCCGCCGTGATCGTCATTCAGGATACAGGTTGTCATGCCCACGTTCTCCCCTCGTCTCTTTTGGCTGCTGCCTCTGTGCGCCCTCGCCCTGTTGCTGGCCTGGCGCCCCCAAGCCAAGGCACCCGCCAGCGACTACATCACCGCCAGTACCGAGACCCGGGATCTGGAGCAGCTCATCATGGCGGACGGCACCCTGAAGGCGCGCAAGCAGGTGAGCGTGGGCGCCCAGGTATCGGGCCAGATCAAGAAACTGCACGTGACTCTGGGGCAGGAGGTCAAACAGGGGGATCTGCTGGTCGAGATCGACGATCTGCCCCAGCAGAACGCCCTCAAGGATGCCCTGGCCCAGCGCGACAACCTCCAGGCCCAGCTGGATTCCAAAGAGGCCACCCTTCGCAATGCCCGCCTGGCATACCAGCGCCAGCGGCAGATCGTCGCAAGAGGTCTTGGCAGCACGGCCGACCATGACAGCGCCAAGGCGACCCTGGACGAGACCCTGGCCGATATCCGGGCCCTCAACGCCCAGCGGGTGCAGGCCGAGATCGCGGTGGACACAGCCCGGGTCAACCTGGGGTATACCCGGATCCTGGCCCCCCTCTCCGGTACCGTGGTGGCCATGCCGGTGGAGGAGGGGCAGACCCTCAACGCCAGCCAGAGCACCCCTACCCTGCTCAAGATTGCCCAGCTCGACACCATGACGGTGGAGGCCAGGATCTCCGAGGCCGACGTCATCAACGTCCGGGTCGGCATGCCGGTCTATTTCACCATTCTTGGCAACAGCCAGCGCCGCTTCGAGGGATCCCTGCGGGCCATCGAGCCCGCCCCCGACACCATCAATGACGACGACACCACCAGCAGCAGCGACAGCAGCGCCATCTATTATCACGGCCTGTTCGAGGTGCCCAACCAGGATGGTCAGCTCAGGATCAGCATGACGGCCCAGGTCTATCTGGTGGTCGCCCGGCTCAAAGATGCGCTGGTGATCCCGGCCATCGCCCTGCAGGGGGATCAGGTCAGGGTGATCGACGACGGAGGCCGGATCAGCCTGCGCCGGGTCAAGGTCGGCCTGAACAACAAGGTGGATGCCCAGATCCTGTCGGGCCTGAGCACCGGTGAGCGGGTCATCGTCAGCGAAGTGAACGCAGGCCAGAGCAACGCCGCCGGGGGCATGCCGCCCCCCATGGGGATGTGACCATGGGCACCTTGTTGCAACTGCGGGGCATCCGCCGCCACTTCAAAGAGGGTGAGCGCACCGTCACCGTGCTCGATGGCATCGATCTGGCGATCGCCCGTGGAGAGATGGTGGCCATCGTCGGCGCTTCGGGCTCCGGCAAATCCACCCTGATGAACCTGCTGGGCTGCCTGGATCAGCCGAGCGAGGGGGCCTATCTGGTGGCCGGGCGCGATACTGCCACCCTCAGCCGGGACGAGCTCGCCGCCCTGCGCCGGGAGCACTTCGGCTTCATTTTCCAGCGTTATCACCTGCTGGCGGATCTCGATGCCCGCACCAATGTGGAGGTGCCCGCCCTCTACGCCGGTCTGGATCCGGCCGAGCGACGCCAGCGGGCCGAGGCCCTGCTGACCCGCTTCGGCCTCGCCAGCCGGCTCGAACACAAGCCAAGCCAGCTCTCCGGCGGCCAGCAGCAGCGGGTCAGCATCGCCCGCGCCCTCATCAACGGCGGCGAGGTGATCCTGGCCGACGAGCCGACCGGAGCCCTCGACAGCCAGAGCGGCGCCGAGGTGATGGCGAGCCTTCAAGCTCTGCATCGCCAGGGCCACACCCTGGTGATCGTCACCCACGACATGGACATCGCCCGCCACGCCGAGCGGATCATCGAACTGAAAGATGGCCGGGTGATCGCCGATCGCCGCACGCGCGAGCCACAGGCCCTTCCCCAGGCGCCCCAGGCCGCCACCAAGACGTCCGCCAGGGGGAAGACCCCGCGGATGGCGGGGCTCGGGAATGCCCTGCAGATGGCCCTCAAGGCCATGGTTGCCCAGCGTCTGCGCACCTTTCTCACCATGCTCGGCATCATCATAGGTATCGCCTCGGTGGTGACCGTGGTGGCCCTCGGCCAGGGCTCCCGGGAGCGGGTGCTGGAGAACATCAACGCCATGGGCACCAGCACCCTGGAGGTGTTCCCCGGCCGCGGCTTCGGGGACATGCGCTCCGCCACCATACAGACGTTGCGGATCGGGGACGCCGAGGCCATCGCCCGGCTGGACTACGTGCACAGCGTCACCCCCAGCCTCAGCACCAGCGCCACCCTGCGTCTTGGCAACACCGCCGTCTCCGGCACCATCAACGGCGTCGGCGCCCAGTTCTTCCAGGTCAGGGGCTATCGCCTGGCCCAAGGCATGGGCTTTGATCGCCAGAGCGAGGAGAGCCTGGCCCAGGAGGTGGTGATCGACGAGCACACCCGGGACAAGCTGTTCGCCCCGACCCAGTCCCCCCTGGGCCAGGTGATCCTGCTGGGGGATCTGCCCTGCCGGGTGATCGGGGTCGCCATCAAGAACCAGAGCGGCTTTGGCAGCGACGAGACCCTCAACGTCTGGATCCCTCATACCACCGCCATGAGCCGCCTGCTGGGGCAGAGCCATCTGCGCAGCATCAGCGTGCGGGTGCGGGACGAGGTGAGCCTGGACGCCGCCCAGGACGGCATCAGCCGCCTGCTCACCCTGCGCCACGGCAGCCAGGACTTCTTCCTGCTCAACACCGACAGCATCCGCCAGACCATCAGCCAGACCAGCGCCACCCTGACCACGCTGATCGCCCTCATCGCCCTCATTTCCCTGATCGTCGGGGGCATAGGGGTGATGAACATCATGTTGGTCTCGGTCACCGAGCGCACCCGGGAGATAGGGGTGCGGATGGCGGTCGGCGCCCGGACCCGGGACATCCAGCAGCAGTTCCTCATTGAAGCCGTGCTGATCTGCCTGCTGGGGGGCGTGCTCGGCATCGTCCTCTCCCTGGTGCTGGGCCAACTGTTCGACCACCTCGGCAGCGGCGTCCGGATGAGCTACTCCCTTGCCGCCATGGCGGTGGCCTGCCTTTGCGCCAGCCTGATCGGGGTAATATTCGGCTTCGCCCCGGCCCGCCGGGCAGCCAGGCTGGATCCCATCCACGCACTGGAGCGCGAATAGCCCGCATTGACGCCGGGGTGACGCCACTCACCCCGACACCGGATCGGGGGCCGATGCCCGGCCCCGCCACCAAGCCTGAACGCCCGCACTTCTTCCCTGAATGCGCGGGTTCTTTGACCGGGTCCCGTACCCGGTCTTTTTTTGTCTCCCGCCCGCCACACCCACAAAAAAAGCCGCCCGAAGGCGCAATGCTGTTCAGATAAGCACATTTTTGACTAATTATTCATAAATGCGACTTGAGTTGGGGGAGCAAGGCTGTTTCCAGTCGATGTTCCTTCAGCCTTTATCCAGCGTGGCTTGCAATAGAAAGAGGGAGGCATCATGCCTCCCTCATTTTTTAGCCCTGATACTACGTGGACTGGAACTCAAATTCTCTTAAGTGAACAGCATTGCGCCCGAAGGCGGCTCTTGTCATCACGGGCCAGGCGGTGATCCCGGGCCATCAGGCGCCGATGATGCCGCCATCGTCCCGGGTGATCCGCAACACAGCGGAGCGGGGGATGGCGGTGCCGCCGTCCGGGAAGTGAGAGGGAGCCCCCTCCTCCCCCGGGTGCTGCACCCCGACGAACATGGTGCGCCAGTCAGGCGTGAAGGTGAGGCCCGTGATCTCGCAAGCCACGGGGCCGGTCAGGAAGCGGCGCACCTCGCCGCTCGCGGGATCGGCGCACAGCATCTGGTTGTTGCCCATGCCGGCAAACTGCTTCTCGTTGGAGTAGTCGCCGTCGGTCTGGATCCAGAGCCGTCCCGCTTCGTCGAAGCCGATGCCGTCCGGGCTGTTGAACATGTTGTCCGGGTGGATGCTGGCACTGCCCGCCATCAGCCCCTCCTTGTGCACACCTGGGTTGCCCGCCAGCAGGAAGAGATCCCACTCGAAGCGGTCGCTCCCGTGATCGTCCCCCATCGGGCGCCAGCGGATGATCTGGCCATAGGGGTTCTCGGCCCTGGGGTTGGCGCCGTCCAGGGGCTGGTTCTCCTTGAGGCCGCGGTTCTTGTTGTTGGTCAGGGTGCAGTAGACCTCTGCCCTGTGGGGATGCACGGCCACCCACTCGGGCCTGTCCATGGTGGTGGCGCCGAGCCGGGTCGCCGCCTCCCGGGCGAAGATGAGCACCTCCCCTGATCGGCGAAGCCGTTCTCCCGGGTCAGGCCGTGCTGGCCGTGCACCAGGGGCAGCCACTGGCCGGTACCTTTGAGCTCCCCCTCCCTGGCCTCGAAGCGGGCCACATAGAGGGTGCCCTCGTCCAGCAGATCCCGGTTGGCGGGGTCATCGCCCGGCGCCACCTGGTTCTTGGAGACGAAGCGATAGATGTGCTCGCCCCGCTCGTCGTCGCCCAGGTAGACCACGGCGCGGCCATCCTTGTTGACGGTGAAGGCGGCATTCTCATGCTTGAAGCGGCCAAGGGCGGTACGCTTCTTCGGGGTGGAGGCGGGATCGCGGGGATCGATTTCCACCACCCAGCCGAAGCGGTGCGGCTCCTGGGGATGCTTCGCGAGATCGAACCGCTCGTCAAATTTGTGCCAGCCAAAGCCTGCATCCTCGGCGGCCAGGCCGTAGCGGGCGGCGCGCTGGTCCAGCACCGGCTTTCCCTCGCTGCCGAAGTAGCCGTTGACGTTCTCCTCGCAGGTGAGGTAGGTCCCCCAGGGGGTCTGGCCATTGGCGCAGTTGTTGAAGGTGCCAAGGGCGGTGCGCCCCTCGGGATCGGCCTGGGTCTTGAGCAGGGCATGGCCCGCCGCCGGGCCGCTCAATGTCATGGGGGTCGTGGCGGTGATGCGGCGGTTGAGGGCCCCCTTGGGGTTGGCCTGCCACTTGCCATCGATGCGCACCAGCTCCACCAGGGAGACCCCGTGGGCCGCCTGGGCCTTGGCGACAGCCTCTGCACTGAGGGTCTTGCCACCATCTTCAAACAGGTATTCGTAGTTGGTGTATTCGTTGTTGACGGCGAGCAGGGCGCGATCCGGGCCCAGGGAGAAGAAGCTCATGCCGTCGTTGTTGTCGCCAAACTGGCGTGCCTGGGCCTTGGCGTCATTGCCCTGGGCAAAGGCGGGGGCATCGGGGAAGAGGGCATCTCCCCAGGCGATCAGCACCTCGGCCTTGTAGCCGGGCGGCACCACTATGGTGTCGGCCACCGAGGCGGGCACGGCCTGGAAGCCAAGCAGCGGCCGGGTGGCGGCAGCCACGGCCTGGGCCACGGGGCTCGCGGCAAAGAAGGCCACCATGCTGGCGGCGCCCACCCCTTTGAGGAAGCCACGGCGGCTCAGGCCCGCCTCGATGAGGCGGTTGAATGCCGGCTCCTGCTCGCGGGGGTGGTTGGCACTGTCTTTCTCGTCAAAACGGCTCATCGGCTTTTCCTTGTTATCTCGGCGCAATCATTGCGTCATCACGGCGTCCGGCCAGAGCATGGCAGCGCTTTATTAAACGAGGATGACAAATGACGAGATAACCGGCTGGCCCGGCAAGACGCCACCGCCCAGAAAGACGTATCGCCGACAGAAGGGTTGAACCCTAGCCGCACTTCTTCAGACTGATCTGCCCGTTTGTACCGGATAACACCCGCTGGCAGCCTCCCTCAAGCCGCACTTCTTCAGGCTGGTATGCCGTTTGTACCGGATTGCACCCGCTGGCAGCCTCCTTCTAGCTCTAGCCGCACTTCTTCAGGCTGATCTGCCAGTTGGCGCCGGATTGCACCTGGTGCTTGGCGGCGAAGCTGTCCATGTTCAGGGCCACCGACACCTGCAACAGGCTGTTGAGGTAGACCAGGGGCTGGCCTTCCGGTACATCGCCAAAGCTGCTGACGTAGGGGGCCTTGCCCTCGTATTTCAGCGCATCTCCTTCGCTGATCCTGATGCAGGCGTTGTCCCCCTTGTGGATGCCTGCCTTGCCGAGCAGGGCCTCGTCGATGTTGGTCCAGACGTTGCCGTACTGCACATCCAGGATCGGGATGGTGCCCTTCAGGGTGCCATCCTGCTCGGCCACCGCCGGCTGATAGGGGATGGTCACCACCTCGGCGGGCAGCAGAGGCCCCACCTGCTCGAAGCTGATGGCACCGGAGGCGAGGCGGGCGCCGGTGTAGGCGTAGACGTCGCGGCCGTGGAAGGTATAGGACTTCTCGGAGCCCTTGAGGCGGTTGGTTTTCTCGTCTATCTGGCGCACCGCCTCGATGCCCAAGTGCTCCGCCACCAGGGTCAGGGTGCCGTTGTCCGGGCTGACGATGTAGTGGCCGCTCCTGGTCTTGAGTACCACCGACTTGCGTTCGGTGCCGACACCGGGGTCCACCACGCTGACGAAGACGGTGCCCGCGGGCCAGTATTGCAGGGTCTGATAGAGGCGGTAGGAGGCTTCCCAGATGTTGTAGGCCGGGATCTCGTGGGTCAGGTCATGGAGCGGCAGGGTGCGGTCCACCCCGAAGGCGACCCCCTTCATGGCCGAGACGGCGCCATCCTTGAGACCGAAGTCGGTCTGGAACACCAGAGCCTCGTTGGCAAGGGCACTCGCCCCCACCAGAGAGAGAGCGAGTACGAGGGCGCGGGGGACGATACAAATATCCATGTCAGGGCTCCCTTAAAGACGTTTGGACGTCCAGATTGCCACTCATGGCGATCTTTGCAACCCTTGATGCCCGAATGGGGGGCGAAATGACTCGCCAATCCGCCCCGTGCGGGTGTATCCATGGGGCATCCAACGCCGGGAGCACACCAGATGACCAGAGAGCATCACGACACCATTTTGCTGAGCCTGGGCAATACCCGAAGCCAGGTCGCGCTCACCGCGGCCGATGGCACCAGCCAGACATTTGCATTGACACTGGGGCTCGATGCCCTGACCCCGGGACCCTTTCGCCAGGATCCACCGACGCCCCTGGAACTTGAGCAGGCCATCATAGTGGTGGAGGATGTACTGATGCCCCTCGCGGCATGGATCCCGCCCCACCCCGTGCTGCACCTGCAAAGCCCGGAGCCCCTGGCCGAGGTGCTCGGCAACCGGGTGCAGAGCCGGGAGAACATAGAGCGGTTGTTCGGCCAGCTTGCCGCCATGGTGGAAGGGGATCCCCTGGCCTCGGCTCAGTTGCCGAGGGAGAGGCGCATCGCCGCCGCCCTGCTGATCCTGCGGGAGTGGATGCACCACCTGGATGCCGGGAGCGTCGTCCTGGTCGATGGGTGATGCCCTGTCACACAGCGGGTTCGAAGCGCCGCCGAGACACCGCCCAGGCCAGCCCCAGGCTTGTCAGGGTGCTGCCGACGAAGAGCAGATCCAGCGCGACGCCAAGACCGGCCCCGTCGCTCACCCAGCCCAGCAACACGGGTACCCAGTTCGCCACATAGGCGATCACATAGAAGAGGGAGAGCAGCCGCGCGTGGCTGGCCGGGGGCGCGATGCGATTGATCAGGGTCGCACTGCCCACGAACACGGCCCCCTGGGCATAGCCCGCCACCAGCAGCCCGAGTCCCGCCAGCCAGCTGGGCAGGCCGTGAACGGCCCCGGCAAAGAGCAGCACGCACAGCGCCAGGGCCAGCACGCCGCTTTGCAGGGTATGGCGGGCATCGAGGCGACGGGCCCAGAGCTGGCAAAGCCCGGAGAAGACCAGATAGGCCGCGACAAGATAGCCGAACAGCCCCAGATCCGTCATGCCCAGCATCTCGCTCACCACCTTGGGACCCATGGCCAGCAAGCTGGCCGCCACCGCCCAGGCGGTGAAGAGCGCCAGGGCGCAGAGGAAGAACCCGGCCCCCGTGGCCCTGAGCCCCTCTCCCAGGGATCCGCCACCCTGCCCGCTCGGGGCGGCCTCCGTCGCCCTCACCCCTTTGGGCCAGCTCAACACCAGCCCCCCGATGGCGCAGGCCGCCATCCCCAGGATCAGCAAAAACGGCAGCGTGGTCGGGTAGAGATCCTGCTGCAGCGCCAGCCCGCTGAACACGGGACCAAGGGCCAGCCCGGCGGTGAAAGACAATGTGGCGCTCAGGGCCGCCCGCTTGCCCCCATCCCTGGGGCCAAAACGCAGCAGCGCCACATTGGCGGCGCCGGTCAGGCTGCCCGTGCCAATCCCGGCCAGCAGCCGCGCCAGCAAAAGGGCCCAGAAGCTGTCGGCCAGGGAGAAGAGCAGGGCCCCGCCCCCGACCGCCACCAGGGCAGGCAGGATCAGGGTACGCAGATCCGCCACGCGTCCTGCCAGGTGGCCCACCCGAATAAAGCGATGAGCACGCCCCCCGCATAGCCGCCATAGATGAGGCTGAGGCCGAGATCGCTCAGCGCCAGCGCCGCCTGGTAATGGGGATAGAGCGGGGTAGGCACGCTGCTGTTGAGCAGGGCCGACATCAGGGCAAGGGAGAGAAACCAGCGCAGACGAGGATGGACAACCTGACCTGGCTCGCAAGCCGGAACGCTTGAGACAGACATGGACACTCCAGTGGCAGACGAATGAAACCGCAATCGGGAGCGACATCATAGCGATCCCGCCCACCCCGGACTGCGGCAGTTCTGCATCACGCCGACTCAATCCTGCATCACGTCGGGGTGGCACGCGCCCTTGGCCGGGGAGCCGCAGGCACGCACCGGACCCAGTCTATCCCCTTGTGCTGCCATCCCCGCTGGCATCTAATATTGCGGCGCCAATCGGGCGTTCTGCTTGAGTGAGGAGCAAGCATGATCAACTGGGACGATGCACGCTTCTTCCTGGCCCTGGCACGGCGGGGCAGCCTGCGGCAGGCCGGACTCGAGCTAGGGGTGGATCAGGCCACCGTCGGGCGGCGGATCACCCTGCTCGAGCAGCAGCTGGGGGCCAAGCTGTTTATCCGCACCCCCAGACACTATCGCCCCAGCCCCCTTGGGGAAGCGCTGCTGCCCCAGGCCGAGGCCATGGCGCAGGCGGCCCTGGCCATGATGCGCACCGCGAGCCTGGGGGAGCTGGAAGGGGAGCTTTGCATCGCCACCACGGACACCCTGGCCCAGGGCTTCGTGCTGCCCGCGTTCACCCTGCTGCGCCAGCGCCACCCCGGCATCCGCCTCAAGTTGCTGACCGCCGTCAGCGTGAGCGACATCCCCAATCAGGAGGCGGATCTCGCCATTCGCAGCGTGCGCCCCGAGCAGGGAGATCTCGTGGTCAAACGGCTCGCCACCATCAAGATGGGGCTCTACGCCTCTCCCGACTACCTGGCCAGGCGGGGCACGCCCCGCTCGGGTCAGGCACTGCAAGAACACGACCTGCTGCTCTTTCCCAGAGAGCTGGTGGCCCGTCACTGGCTGAGTCTGTGCGGCGAACCGCTCCACGAACCCAACGTGGTCCTGCAGAGCAATGCCCAGCTGGTGCTGATGGCGGCCGCCCGGCAGGGGCTCGGCATCGCCCTGCTCTCCACCTTCCTCGCCGAGGAGGATCCCGCCCTGGTGCGCCTGCTGCCTGACCAGCACGATCCCATCGACATCTGGATGGTGCTGCACCCGGATGTGCAGAAGACGGGCCGCATGCGTGCCCTGGTGGCAGCCCTGGAGGAGGTGTTCCAGCCCCTGCAACAGACCCAGCCCTCCGCCACCCCCTGTCAAACGCACAGGGATTGAGCGGGTATGCCCCCCATACGGGGCACTTTCTTCGCAACGAACCATGTTAGAGTCCGCCGCTGTTTTTTCCTTTGATAACGGGGCCTTACATGAAGAAGTTTGTTGTTTCATCCAGTGTCATCCTGATGGCGGGCTTGCTGACAGCCTGTGCGAGCGAGTCGTCGCGCACCCTGGAGGTACCCAAGGTTGCCTCCTATCAGAGCCACTATCAGGGCGCACGCAGCCCCATCGCCGTCGGCAAGTTCGACAACCGTTCCAGCTACATGCGTGGCATCTTCTCCGACGGCGTGGACCGGCTGGGCAACCAGGCGAAAACCGTGCTGATCACCCACCTGCAGCAGACCGGCCGCTTCAGCGTGCTGGATCGCGACAACATGGCTGAGATCCAGGCCGAAGCCGGGATCAAGCAACAGGCTCAGCAACTCAAGGGCGCCGACTACGTGGTCACCGGCGACGTCACCGAGTTTGGTCGCAAGGAAGTCGGTGATCATCAGCTGTTTGGCATCCTGGGTCGTGGCAAGTCACAGATCGCCTATGCCAAGGTCAACCTGAACATCGTCAACGTCACCACCTCGGAAGTGGTCTTCTCTTCCCAGGGTGCCGGGGAGTACGAACTCTCCAACCGCGAGATCGTCGGCTTCGGCGGCACCGCCAGCTACGACTCCACTCTGAACGGCAAGGTGCTGGATCTCGCCATCCGCGAGGCCGTCAACAATCTGGTGAACGGCATCGAGACCGGTGCCTGGCGCCCGGCCCAATGAGGAGAGACGAGATGACGCTGTTCCGTCCTTCCCTGTTGCTGGTCAGCGGCCTGCTGCTGAGCGCCTGCGCCCAGGGGCCGCAGACGCTCTACAACTGGGATCAATATCAGGGGGTGGTTTACCAGCACATGCAGGGTGACGACACCGGGGTCGAAGCGCAGATCGATGCGCTGGAGAAAAACCAGCAAGAAGCGAGCGCCAAGGGGCAGGCTGTGCCACCGGGCTTTCACGCTCACCTCGGCATGCTGTACGCCCAGCTCGGCAAGGATGCCCAGACTCGCGAGCAGTTCGAAACCGAGAAGCGCCTCTTCCCCGAATCGGCCCCCTTCATGAACTTCCTGATGTCCAACAAGAAGGGAGAGACCCAATGACTCTGCGCCCCCTCCTTGCCCTCACGCTGGGTGCCCTCCTCCTGGGCGGCTGCGCACAGGGCCCCGGCTACGACTACAGCAACTTCAAGGAGAGCAGACCGACCTCCATTCTGGTGCTGCCGCCGGTGAATCACTCGCCGGACATCAAGGCGGGCCCCAGCCTGCAATCCCAGATCACCTATCCGCTCGCCGAGTCCGGCTATTACGTGCTGCCGGTAGCGGTCACCAACGAGACGTTCCGGCAGAACGGCGTGACCGAGCCCGCCGACATCCAGGCGCTGCCCATCAAGAAGCTCCACGAGATCTACGGAGCCGATACCGCCCTCTACCTCGACATCAAGGAGTACGGCACCAGCTATCTGGTCATCTCCAGCGAGACAGTGGTCACCGCCAGTGCCCGCCTGGTGGATCTGCGCACCGGCAAGCTGTTGTGGGAAGGCAGTGCCAGCGCCAGCAGTGCCGAGCAGCAGGGCAATTCGGGGGGCGGCCTCATCGGCATGCTGGTGGTGGCGGTGGTCAATCAGATTGCCAACACCCTTACCGACAAGGGCCATGAAATCGCCGGTATCACCAGCGTCAGGCTGCTCAGTGCCGACATGCCCAACGGCATCCTCCATGGCCCCCGCTCGCCGAAATACCAGGCTCGCTAAGGCGCCCGTCACAGTCCACACAAGAGGGCGCCATGCCCTCTTGTTTCAGTCGCCCCCCCTTTCCCCTGCCTGACATCGCATGACGCCTCATCGTCTATCTTTTTGATATTGTTGGCTCATTCTTGCGCATGCCGGGTGACGACCCACCAACTTCATCTGGTGATGCCCGGCAAAATCAGTTACAAGAATGGCCTCTGTCACCATGGACGAGTTCACTGCATGGCTGGATCACTGTTGCGTATCATCCCCCGTCGATGGCTCTACCGGTTTGGCTGGCTATGTCTGGCTCTGACAGGGCTCGGGCTGGTAGCCAACTACACCTACTTCGTCATCAGGCACGATATGGCGCTCATTACCGCCAAGCAAGCCAACCTGTTCGAGGTGTTCTATCAGCGGGCCCGCATCCTGGCGCCAGAGAAACTGGCTGACTTCATCGACAACAGCAGCATCAAGATGCCCATCTTCAGCGAGAACGGGGATGCGGCGGCCTATGCCTATGGCTATGATCTCCCCACCCTGAAGCGCCTGGCGGTCATTCCCGTGCTGCCCCCGGCCAACCAGATGCTCCTCGCCTACCTGTACGTCATCTCCAACTCCGAGGTCCTCAACCTCTACGCCTTCTATGACGATCGCCGCCTGCTTGGCATGGTCGCCAACAAGGGGATGCTGCCGAGCCAGCTGCTCCCGGTCAACACCGACCTCAATGACATCGAGCCCTGGACCCACTTTTTCGGTTGCGCCTCCTTCGCGGCCACCCATGTCCCCTGCAGCACGGATGAAGCCTGGGTATCCGAGATCTACACCGACACCTTCACCGGACTGAATACCATCACCCTCTACTTCCCCTTCGTCTATTACGAGCCCGCCATCAAGGACTACCGCTATGGACTCAAGGGCATCGACATCGCCGTCGACCGGGCGTTCAAGGATGTGCTGCACCCCTTCGAGAGCCTCAATCCGACCCGGACCGTCCTCTCCTTCGAAGAGGTCGAGCCCTGCCGCCCGTTCCACCTCTGCCTGAGCACGCCGCTGATGCGCACTCAGGCAGGCAATGATCTCTACCTCAAGTGGTCATACAGTTACGGCGATTTCATCCGGTCCGTGCTCTACGGGGCGGCCTTCAAGCTCTATCTCATCATTCTGCTGCTGATCATGCTGACGGGGCGCAGCCTGGTTACCCGTCTGCGCATCCTGGCCCAGACCGACCACCTGACCCGGCTGCCACGCCGTGACATCCTCAATCAGGCGCTGCTGCGGGAGCACGACTACCTGATGATCCTCGACATCGACAACTTCAAGTCCGTCAACGACACCCATGGTCACGGGGTGGGTGACCTGGCGCTCGTCGCCTTCGCCAATCACCTCAAGACCAATATCCGCAAGGGCGATGTCGCCATTCGCTGGGGCGGGGAAGAGTTCATCGTGCTGTTCAAGGGGATGGACGATGACAAAATGATGCATCACTCCGCCGCCCGCCTGCTGGAGCGGCCATTGCGCATCCCCGAGCTGCCCGCCCCCATCACCTTCTCCGCCGGAGTAACCCGCATTCGCGATTACCTGACGGTGGCCGAGGCGGTGCAACTGGCCGACGACCTGCTCTATCACGTCAAGCAGCACGGCAAGCGCAATATCGCCTATTACCAGGGGCAGACCATCCGCCTTGTCCGCGATCCGGGTGACAATTCGCCCCCCTGAGCGGCCCGGCTTCTGCCGCTCCCCTGCTATCTGTTACCATCCCGCCCACGCTGATTGTTTCCGTCCCGGCCACGGGGCGGGATAACCCCATACTGGTGCCCTATGTCCATTGCCACTTTCGCCGAACTGGCCCTCTCCCCCCGCTTGCAGCAAACCCTGACCGAGCTTGGCTACGCCGCCCCCACCCCGGTGCAGGCCAGCGCCATCCCCCTGATCCTCGCGGGGCGGGATCTGATGGCGGGCGCCCAGACCGGCACCGGCAAGACCGCCGCCTTCGTGCTGCCCCTGCTGGAGCAGTTGTTGCAACACCCGACGAGCGATGGCCCCCGCCCCATCCGCGCACTGGTGCTGGTGCCGACCCGCGAGCTGGCGGTGCAGGTTGCCGAGAGCGTCACTCGCTACGCCAGGGGCACCACTCTCACCAGCACGCTGGTCTACGGCGGGGTGAGCATCGCCGCACAGGTGGAGGCGCTGAACGCCGGGGGGGATATCCTCATCGCCACCCCGGGCCGCCTGCTCGATCACCTGCGCCAGGGGGCGCTCACGCTGGCAGAACTTCGCCATCTGGTGTTTGACGAGGCGGACAGGATGCTCGACATGGGCTTTATGGACGAGATCAAGGCGCTGTTGAAGCAAATCCCGGCGGATCGCCAGACCCTGCTGTTCTCGGCCACCTGCGATGACAACCTGTTTGCCCTCTGCAAGGTGCTGCTGCGCGACCCGGCGCTGGTGGAAGTGGCACCGCGCAACACCACGGCGGCCGAGGTGGAGCAGCGGGTCTATGCGGTGGACAGCGATCGCAAGGTGGCACTGGTCCAACATATGCTGACCGTGAAGGGCTGGGCACCGGCGCTGATCTTCAGCCGCACTCGCCAGGGGGCGGACAAGCTGGCCCAGCAGCTTGACAAGGGGGGCATCAATGCGCTGGCCTTCCACGGGGATCTGTCACAGAGCGCGCGGGAAAACGTGCTGCTGGCGTTTCGCGCCGGCACCTTGCAGGCCCTGGTGGCCACCGACGTGGCGGCTCGCGGCCTCGATATCAGCGAACTCAACCATGTGATCAATTTGGAGTTCCCCCATCAGCCCGAGGATTACGTCCACCGGATCGGGCGCACCGGCCGCGCCGGCAACAAGGGGCTCGCCATCACCCTGTTCAGCCCGGAAGATGCGCCCCTGCTGGAAAAAGTCGAAGCCGTGCTCGATACCCGCCTGCCCCAGCAGTGGTTCCCGGGCTTTGAGCCGGATCTCACCCGCTTCGACCCCGAGCAGCGCCGCGCCAGCAAGGGCGCCCAGAAGCAGAAGGCCAGAAAGCAGGCCCTCGCG
This sequence comes from Aeromonas sp. LsrichE-8G, assembly GCF_022869435.1. Classification (NCBI taxonomy): domain Bacteria; kingdom Pseudomonadati; phylum Pseudomonadota; class Gammaproteobacteria; order Aeromonadales; family Aeromonadaceae; genus Aeromonas; species Aeromonas sp. LsrichE-8G. The sequence goes on along the minus strand of NZ_JALIHH010000040.1, from coordinate 2,332 downwards.
GGCAACAAGGGCGGCAAGGGACGAAAATCCTGACACGACTGTTTGCTGGGACAGCCATGCGCCTGCCCCAGCATCACCACTCTCCAGACCCAGGCCTGTGGGGTGACGCCAACCGCTTTCCTGCCCCCCTGTTCTGCTCCGCGCCCTCCTCCTCATTCCGCTTGCCCTGACCCGACGACCCTTTGCCACACTCTGCTACAAAAGAGGTAGTCAGGGGGCACACTTTCGCCACAAAGCAGGCGTGCAATGGAGGCATGGACAAGGAGGACATCATGAAACCCGCATCCCTCGTCTGGGCCCTGCCCCTGACCCTCACCCTGCTCTGGCTCGCTGGCCTCACCCAGTGGCCCGCCAGCGTCTGGCCCTGGCGCCACGAACTGCTGATCCTGACCGGTCTGATTGGCCTTGGCGCCATGACCCTCTCTTTGCTGCTGGCCCTGCGCCTGCCGAGGCTCGAGGCCTGGTGCGGCGGGCTGGATCGCATGTTGCGCCTGCACCGCAGCAGCGCCCTCTGGGCCACCGGCACCCTGATGTCCCACTGGCTGCTGGTGGAGGCCCCCAAGTGGGCCGTCACCGCCGACTGGCTGACCCGGCCGGCACGCCGCGGTGCAGGCGCAGGCGCAGGCAGCGATGACCTGTGGCACGAACTCGGCAATACCCTGGGGGAATGGGGTTTCTATCTGCTGCTGGCCCTGGTAGCGGTGAGCCTGCTTGCGGTGGTGCGCTACGAGCGCTTCCGGGTGGTTCACCGGCTGGCCCCCGTCATCTATCTGATGGGCTGGCTGCACGGGCTGTGCCTGCTGCCACGCATCGGCGTCCTGACCCCGGTCGGCCTGACCCTGCTTATCGGCGGCGGGCTGGGTGCCCTGGGGGCGCTCTACTCCCTGTTTGGCCGGGTGGGCAAGAACGCGCGTCACCAGGGGACGGTCAGCGCCCTCGCCCCCCTGGATGAGCGCACCCTGGAGATCCGGGTTGCCCTCACCGCGCCCCTGCACGGCTACCGCCCCGGACAGTTCGCCTTCTTCGACTTCGCCGGGCGCGGCGAGCCCCATCCCTACACCCTGGTGGATGTCTCGGCAGACTACCGCTCTCTGACCCTGGCGGTGCGCGCCCTCGGGGATCACACCCGCTGGCTGCACCAGCACCTCAGGGTGGGGGATGCCGTCATCGTGACCGGCCCCTATGGCGCCTTCGCCCTGCCGGATCCCGCCCCCGCGCTCTGGATGGGCGCCGGTATCGGCATCACCCCCTTCGTCGCCTGGCTGGAGGCCCTGGTGCGCCGCGGCGAAAAACGCCCCGGCACCACCTTGCTGCAATGCGCCCCCACCGCCGAGGCCGCCCCTTATCACAATCGGCTGGCCGAGCTGTGCCGCCGGGCCGGAGTCGACTACCGGCTGCATCTGGAGTCAGAGCGCGGCCGACTGGATCTGGCCGCCCTGGGTGAACGCCAGCACACCCCGGTGTGGTTCTGCGGCCCCGAGCCCATGGCCCACACCCTGGATGCCCATCTGGCCGCCCCGCTGCACCGGGAGCTGTTCCGCTTCCGTTGACAGATCAGCCCGGCGCGTTCAGTCATTGGCCTGATATTAGGGAAACTGGGAGACAGGCGGGCACGGGCCCCCTTGAGCGGGCCACGCCCCCGCCGCCCGCACGCTGCCGCCCCAGAAGCTTGCCACCAGTATCAAGGCCCCGGCCAGCCCGTATTTGATCCAGGATTTCATCGTCTTGCTCCCCTCTCTTTGGCCCTCGCCACCCTGTGGCAAGCCGGGCCTTTTAAGCAGTGGGCAGAAGATAGGGGGGATTTGTGAAGGGAAAATGAGGCTGTGTGAAGCCAAGGTGAAGTCGGGGGAGAAGTCAGCAGCGAGTCACGACAGACATGGTGGTTGGCAATGCGGGGAATGGAGAGAGGAAAGGGCTCAACATACGCAATCAACGCCTTGATGTAGGGACGATTAGCGCAGCGTAATCGTCCGCATACCGCCACGCACCGAGCAATGGCAAGGCAGGCAACCCTGGAGTCAGAGGCCTCTCGGTAAGCTCCCTTTCGCGATCGTCCGAATACGCTTCGCTATTCGATATGGCCATGATCCTGCCAAGCCAAATATGCTAAATTACCAATGCTCAGGCATATTATTGAAAGAGAACTTCACAGATGAAACCTCATGAAGATCACAAGCAATAACATCTGCTCATGTACAGGATCTTTAGCTACAACCAATTGAAATAGATAGAAAAAAGGCTTCGTTTGTGATCTGATTTAATCGCAAAAAAAACCGACACGCCCGAAGCCATGACTATTATCAATGCAACCCAGTACCTCAAGCAACTTCTT
>NZ_JALIHH010000290.1:0-293 GCF_022869435.1 Aeromonas sp. LsrichE-8G | reverse complement strand
GACTGGCTCCCCTCTGGCTCCCGCCTCACCCGGCGCATGCAGTGCTGGATTGAAGCGCTCGTTCAGTACCTCCCCATCCGCCATGTCAGCCAGCTCACCGGGGTCGGTTGGCACACCATCAAGGAGATCGACAAGCGCCGTTTGCAAACCAGTGTGGGCACCATCGAACTTGGGGAGGTGCGGCGGCTGGTGATGGATGAGTTTGCCCTGCACAAGGGACACCGCTATGCCACCGTGATCATGGATGCCGAGCGAACCCGCGTCCTGTGGGTGGGGCACGGCAACAGCCGGGC
>NZ_JALIHH010000289.1:0-293 GCF_022869435.1 Aeromonas sp. LsrichE-8G | reverse complement strand
GAAGTCATCGAGCCGTTTTATCCCAAGGCTGGTAATGGCCGGCGACCTTATCCGCTGGAAACCATGCTACGCATTCACTGCATGCAGCATTGGTACAACCTGAGCGATGGCGCGATGGAAGATGCTCTGTACGAAATCGCCTCCATGCGTCTGTTTGCCCGGTTATCCCTGGATAGCGCCTTGCCGGACCGCACCACCATCATGAATTTCCGCCACCTGCTGGAGCAGCATCAACTGGCCCGCCAATTGTTCAAGACCATCAATCGCTGGCTGGCCGAAGCAGGCGTCATGAT
>NZ_JALIHH010000288.1:0-443 GCF_022869435.1 Aeromonas sp. LsrichE-8G | reverse complement strand
CTACGCCATCAGACCTTCTTCTCGCTTGCCGAGCTAAACCAGTGCATCCGGGCTTTGTTGAATGAGCTCAACGAGCGCCCGTTCAAGCAGCTGCCCGGTAACCGACGCGAGGCGTTTGAGCAGTTGGACCGCCCGGCACTGGGGTCACTACCGGTGCATCCCTATCGCTATGTCGCCATCAAAACGGTCAAGGTCAACATCGACTATCACGTCAGCTATGAGCAGCACCATTACTCGGTGCCGCACCAGTATGTGGGTCAGCAACTGGAGCTCCATGCGGGCGATACCCTGCTTCAGGTCTATCACCAGCAACAGCTGGTCGCGAGCCATCCGCGTAAAACCATCCCGGGGATGAGCACACTCCCTGAGCACATGCCGGAACGTCACAGCAAGCAGCAACGCTGGACGCCAGGGCGTCTTAAGCAGTGGGCTGCCGACATCGG
>NZ_JALIHH010000287.1:37130-37339 GCF_022869435.1 Aeromonas sp. LsrichE-8G | reverse complement strand
GAGTCATCCCTGACCCCTTGAGGGTCCTAAAGGGCCGTTGGAGACCACAACGTTGATAGGTGGGGTGTGTAAGCGTAGCGATACGTTGAGCTAACCCATACTAATTACCCGTGAGGCTTAACCATACAACACCCAAGAAGTGTTCTGGGCCTTGTAGCGAATGAGCGAACTACTAATTCAGTGATAGCGACCAGTCGTTATTCACGTCA
>NZ_JALIHH010000287.1:27831-37120 GCF_022869435.1 Aeromonas sp. LsrichE-8G | reverse complement strand
CACCTGACCCCATGCCGAACTCAGAAGTGAAACGCTGTAGCGCCGATGGTAGTGTGGCATTCGCCATGCGAGAGTAGGACACTGCCAGGCACCCAATACAAGAAACCCCGCTCACTCGAGCGGGGTTTTTTATTGCCTGAAATTCACGTTATCCATCCATATCTGGTTGATTTACCACCACGATTGTATCGTTATACAACTTGATCAGCACAGGGCAGCTCCATGTTGACTATCCCATCTTCCAGCTGAATATCGATCTTGAAACCGAGCCGTTTGGCCAGATTGATCATGCCGCGATTGCTGGGCATGGTCATGCCAGAGAGCTGGCCTATGCCACGCTCTCTGGCATAGCGCACGATCTTTTCCATCATCAACTTGCCGAGTCCGAGCCCTTTCAAGTCTGAGCGGACTAGGATGGCAAACTCCGCATCCGATTGATCCGGGCTGGCAATGGCTCGCACCACTCCCAGGATCTGCTGGCTGAAAGGGCCGTCCTGACCCACGGCGACGAAGGCCATTTCCCGGTCATAATCGATCTGGGTCATGCGGGCCAGCTCCTCATGCCCCAGCTCCCCCACATCGGCGAAGAAGCGTTTGTACCTGTCTTCATCAGACACCTGTCGCACGAACTGCTTGTGGGCGGGCTCGTCTTCGGGGCGGATGGGGCGCAGCAGCACATGACTCTGATCTTTCAGCCAGGCACCCTCTTCCAGCTCGGTAGGATAGGGGCGAATGGCCAGTGGCAGCACTTGTTGCCCTCGCTCTGCCAAGACGAGCCGGGCATCCAGGATCACCATCTCTTCGCCACAGGCCTGCAGCGGGTGCAGATCCAGTTCTTGTATCTCGGGGAAGGCCAGCAGCAGCTCGGAGAGCTGGCACAGCACCTGGCCGAGGGCGTCGATATCGAGCCGTACCGGACTGGCCTGCTCACGGATCTTGCCATCCTTGAGGGCACCAATGATCTGGTAGCGAGCCAGTGCCTGGTTGAGGGGAGGAAGAGCCGCGACCATGTCGCGGGGCTCGGCGCCGGATTCCCCGAGCAGGATGACGGGGCCGAAGACAGGATCCTGCTGCAAGCGGATCCGTAGCTCCAGACCCCCGCTGCGGCGTGCCATGCGTTGTACCAGAAGCCCTTCTATGCGGGCGCCAGGATCGTGCTGACGTACCCTGTCCAGAATGGCATCCGCCGCCTGGGCGACTTCCGCCGAGGTGCGTAGGTTCAGCATGACACCGTGTACATCGGATTTGTGGGCGATGTCGGGAGATCGCAGCTTCACCGCTACGGGGTAGCCAATCTGTTCTGCAGTCAGTGCGGCCTCGATGGCATCGGAAACGATCCAGGTCGCGAGGGTGGATAGCCCGGCTGCCTGCAAGATGGGATGGGCCAGGTGGGTGTCCAGCACCCGCTGCTGGCGGTCCAGCGCTTGCCCAAGGAGCTGCTGGCAGCGCTCGACATCGAGCCTGTCGCCCTGCAGGGAGGCCGGTGTTTCCATCAACTGTTTCTGGTTGCGGCGATATTCCACCATGTGCATGAAGGCCGTGACGGCGCTTTCCGGGGTGCGATAGGTCGGGATACCCGCCTCGTTGAACAGGCGTCTCCCCTCTTGGGCGGAGTATTCGCCTGCCCAGTTGGTCAGGATGTTGAATCGTCTGGCCCTGGGATGCTGCTTGATGAAGTCGATCAGGCTGCTGGCGAGGGTGACACCTCGGGCGGTGAGGGACGGTGCATGGATCAGCAGGATGGCATCGGCACCGTCCCCTTGGAGCAGCGTCTCGAGTGCACTCTTGTAGGCCTCGATATCTGCATCGCTGCCGATGTCGAGGGGTGGCATCGCCAGCTTGCCTCCCCGAGACAGCAGTACGTCTGCGGCCATGTTGGCGAGGCCGCGCCCGTTGGAGAGAATGGCGAGCCGCTCCCCCTTGAGGGTCAGGGAGTGGCTCAGGGTCTCGACAGTAGCAAACAGTTCGTGGGTATCCCGGACGCGCAGCATGCCAGCTCGGCGGATGGCGGCATCATAGACATTGTCGAGACCGTTGGCCGGGTCATGCCGACCGCTCTTGAGGATCAGGATGGGTTTGTTGCGCGAGGCGGCACGGGCGGCGGAGAGAAAGTGCCTGGCATCGTGCAGCTTGTCCATGTAGATCAGGATGGCGCGGGTCGTCCCGTCCCGGGAGAGCTGATCCAGCAGTTGGCCAAAGTCGATGTCGCAATGATCGCCCAGGGAGATGAAGGCCGAGAAGCCGATTTCGCGCTGCTTGGCCCAATCCAGGATGGTGGTGCTGACCGCTGCCGACTGGGAGAGAAACGCCACCTGTCCCGGAGTCGCTGCAATGGGGGAAAAGCTGGCGTTGATACCCTGCCCGGGGAGCAGCATGCCCATGCTGTTGGGGCCGAGCAGCCGGATGCCGTATTGCTGGCACAGATGCTTGAGCCGCAGGCGCTCGTCAGTGGAGAACTGGGCGGCCAGTATGATGGCGGCTCCGGTTCCTTTCTTGCCGAGCTCCTCGATGAGCGGCAGTACCCGTTCGCGTCGGGTGCAGACGATGGCGAGATCGGGGGAGAGGGGAAGGCTCTCTATGTCCGGATAGGCGAGCACGCCAGCGATGGCCTGGCTGCGGGGGGCTACGGGTAGTATGGGGCCTTGGAACTGACCCGCCAGCAGGTGCCGGATGACCACATGGCCTGCTTTCTGCGGATCACTGGAGGCGCCGATGACGGCGATCGAGTGAGGTTTGAAGAGCCGATCCAGGCCGCTTTGTTTCATGGGCACTCCTCGTGGTGGCCCCCGGGGCGAGGGGGGCGGATGGTGCCAGTCTAATACGCTTTACGTGCGGGTTCTGTGACCGATTGCGGATCACGATCTGGCCAGTGCGCTGGCGCGCAGATAAAAGCGCAGCTCCCCCTGAATGCATTGCACCGTGGCGAGGTGCCTGTCCTGGAGATAGATCTCCTGCTCCCGATCGAGTTCATGGCGCTGGACCCCGAGGCTTTGCAGATATTCTGCGAACAGGATGGCACTGCGGATTTCGACAAGATGCTGGCTCACGCTCTATTCCTTGATGGTGGCTGGATGGTGCCGGCCAGTGTCCCTCTTCTCCCCCACTTTCATACTGATACATTTGACACTCACTGTGGCTCCGACGCCTGCCGGATCAGCGAAGGCCTCCCTGGCCGCGTGCGGTGTCCCAGAAGGCGCGGATCAGCGGCTCTTCCAGCCGCTTCTTGAGCACGGCGATGCCGACGTCGAACGCCTTGAGCGCCGGTTTGGGCTCGACCACACGCACCTTCTCCCCCATGGGGCTGTGATCGATGACGGCGGCAGGCACGACACCCACACCGAAGCCGAGGGCCACCATGGCGACGATGCCCTCGTTGCCCGCCACTTCTGCATAGATGTTGGGAGCTATCCCCTTGTTGCGAAACCATTGATCACAGCGCTTTCGGGCCAGCCCCTGTTCGGAGAGGATCAGCGGCAGGCGCTCCCAGTCAGGTTCGCCCTGGGGGAACCACTGACCCTGCTGGGGGGCATTGCGGGGGGCGATGAACACCAGAGGGACTTGTTGCAGGCTGGCGAATTCCAGCTTGGACGAGAGCGCATCCGGCCTCGCTGCGATGGCGAGATCGGCTTCGTCAGCCAGGATCTTGTCCACTGCCAGTGCCGGGTCGCCGGTCTCCAGCTTGATCTCCAGCTGGGGATAACGGCGACGAAAGCGTTCCAGTACCTCGGGCAGCAGAAAGTAGCTGGCGGTAACCGAACAGAACACCCGCAGCCGCCCTTGCAGCGGCTCGTCGCTGCGCTTGAGCTCCTGTTTGAGTTGGCGCCACTCCTGCAGCAAGGCACCGCCAAACTCCCGCAGCTTGTCACCAGCAGGGGTGAGCCGCACCGAGCGGTTGTCCCGCTCGAACAGCACGCAGCCGGTCTCCTGTTCCAGTCGCTGGATGGCGCGGCTCAGGGTGGAGGGGCTGACCGCCATGGCATCGGCGCTTTTGCCGAAGTGGAGGGAGTCGGCGAGGTGGAGAAACAGTTCGAGATTGCGAAGGTCCATCTTTTTATTCCTGCGGCGTTGTCAGGCTCCCTGTAGCACGATGGCTCGGCGGTGGGAGATTGCGGGAAATCATATTTCAATTCCTGCAACGTACTATTTCGAATATATCAGTTCAGGCAATAAGTGTCCCGCGCTATAGTGGTTTCGACAACGCCGCTATCCGGCATGGAATCAATCGAACGGAGCAATCACCATGGCTAACTATTTCAACACCTTGAACCTGCGTCAGCAGTTGGCCCAACTGGGCAAGTGTCGTTTCATGCAGCGCGAAGAGTTCGCGGACGGCTGCAACGTGCTGAAGGGCAAGAAGGTGGTGATTGTGGGCTGTGGCGCCCAGGGCTTGAACCAGGGTCTGAACATGCGCGACTCCGGGCTGGACATCTCCTACGCCCTGCGCAAGGCCGCTATCACCGAGAAGCGCGCCTCCTGGCAGAAGGCCACCGACAACGGCTTCGTGGTCGGCACCTATGAAGAGCTGATCCCGACCGCCGATCTGGTGCTGAACCTAACTCCGGACAAGCAGCACACCGACGTCGTCAAAACCGTGATGCCGCTGATGAAGCAGGGCGCCGCTCTGGGCTACTCCCACGGCTTCAACGTGGTGGAAGAGGGTCAGCAGATCCGTTCCGACATCACCGTCGTGATGGTTGCACCCAAATGCCCGGGCACCGAAGTGCGTGAAGAGTACAAGCGTGGTTTCGGCGTACCAACCCTGATCGCCGTCCACCCGGAGAACGATCCCCAGGGTGAGGGCATGGCCATCGCCAAGGCGTGGGCCTCTGCTACCGGTGGCGACCGTGCCGGCGTGCTGGAATCTTCCTTCGTCGCGGAAGTGAAATCCGACCTGATGGGCGAGCAGACCATTCTGTGCGGCATGCTGCAGGCCGGTTCCCTGCTCTGCTACGACAAGCTGGTTGCCGAGGGCACCGACCCGGCCTATGCCGGCAAGCTGATCCAGTTCGGCTGGGAGACCATCACCGAGGCCCTGAAGCAGGGCGGCATCAGTCTGATGATGGACCGTCTCTCCAACCCGGCCAAGCTGCGTGCCTTCGAGCTCTCCGAGCAACTGCGCACCCTGATGCGTCCGCTGTTCGAGAAGCACATGGATGACATCATCGCCGGCGAGTTCTCCCGCGGCATGATGGCTGACTGGGCCGAAGACGATGCCAAGCTGTTCGGCTGGCGCGAAGAGACCGGCAAGTCCGCCTTCGAGAATGCCCCTGCCTATGCCGGCAAGATCGCCGAGCAGGAGTACTTCGACAATGGCGTGGTCATGGTGGCCATGGTCAAGGCGGGTGTCGAGCTGGCGTTCGAAACCATGGTGGCCTCCGGCATCTATGAAGAGTCCGCCTACTACGAGTCTTTGCACGAGCTGCCGCTGATCGCCAACACCGTCGCCCGCAAGCGTCTGTACGAGATGAACGTGGTCATCTCCGATACCGCGGAGTACGGCAACTACCTGTTCGCCAACGCCGCCGTGCCGCTGTTGCGCGAGCACTTCATGCCGACCCTGCAAGCAGGGGACCTGGGCAGTGCCCGTGCCGAGAGCAAGGCGGTGGACAACCTGGCCTTGCTGGCTGCCAACGAAGCGACCCGCAACCACCCGATCGAGAAGATCGGCCAGACCCTGCGTGGTTACATGAAGGACATGAAGCGTATTGCCGTCGGCGGTTAAGCCTTCGCTGAGCGGCATCGGAAGGGGCGGGGATGACGATCCCCGTTACTGGCTGGCTTAGACACCTGGCCTGTCGTCCGGATGATGCAAACAGACCGATTGATAGCAATAAAAAAGCCCCGCTCATCGAGCGGGGCTTTTGCATTCTGGAGGGCCGGAGCAATCAGGCCTTCCAGGCTTTCCAGGTGTTGATCAGGCCGTTGGTGGAGCCGTCGTGGCTGGTGACGGCCTCATCGGTGCCCAGCTCCGGCAGGATCTTGTTGGCCAGCTGTTTGCCCAGCTCCACACCCCACTGGTCGAAGGAGAAGATGTTCCAGATTGCGCCCTGTACGAAGATCTTGTGCTCGTACATGGCGATCAGGGAGCCGAGGGTTTTCGGAGTCAGCTGCTTGAACAGGATGGAGTTGGTCGGGCGGTTGCCTTCGAACACCTTGAACGGCACCAGATCCTTGACCTGCTCCAGCGTCTTGCCGGCGGCCAGGAACTCGGCCTCCACCGCTTCCTTGCTCTTGCCGAAGGCCAGGGCCTCGGTCTGGGCGAAGAAGTTGGCCAGGAGCTTCGGATGGTGGTCACCGATGGGGTTATGGCTGATGGCCGGCGCCAGGAAGTCGCAGGGGATCAGCTTGGTGCCCTGATGGATCAACTGGTAGAAGGCGTGCTGGCCGTTGGTACCCGGCTCACCCCAGATGATGGGACCGGTCTGGTAGTCCACCGGATTGCCGTCACGATCCACGTACTTGCCGTTGGACTCCATGTTGCCTTGCTGGAAGTAGGCAGGGAAGCGATGCATGTACTGATCGTACGGCAGGATGGCTTCGGACTCGGCACCATGGAAGTTGTTGTACCACAGGCCGATCAGGGCCAGCAGCACGGGCACGTTCTGCTCATAGGCGGCAGTGGCGAAGTGCATGTCCATCTCGAAGGCGCCTTGCAGCAGGGCCTCGAAGTGCTCGAAGCCGAGGGAGAGGGCGATGGGCATGCCGATGGCGGACCAGGAGGAGTAACGGCCGCCGACCCAGTCCCAGAACTCGAACATGTTGTCGGTGTCGATGCCGAACTCGGCCACGGCCTTGCCGTTGGTCGACAGGGCGGCGAAGTGCTTGGCCACGTGAGCCTTGTCACCGGCGTGACCGAGGAACCAGTCGCGGGCGGTCAGGGCGTTGGTCATGGTCTCCTGGGTGGTGAAGGTCTTTGAGGCCACCAGGAACAGGGTGGTTTCCGGATCGATCTTCTTGAGCGTCTCGGCGATGTGGGTGCCGTCGACGTTGGAGACGAAGTGCATCTCCAGGTGATTCTTGTAGGGGCGCAGGGCCTCGGTGATCATGACGGGGCCCAGATCGGAGCCACCAATGCCGATGTTGACCACGTGCTGGATGGCCTTGCCGGTATAGCCCTTCCACTCGCCACCGATGACCTTCTCGCAGAAGCCCTTCATCTTGGCCAGTACGGCGTTCACTTCCGGCATCACGTCCTTGCCGTCAACCTCGATGGGACGGTCGGAGCGGTTGCGCAGGGCGGTGTGCAGTACGGCGCGTCCTTCGGTCATGTTGATCTTGTCGCCGTTGAACATGGCGTCGATGGCGCTGCGCAGATCGGTCTCGCCAGCCAGGTTCACCAGCAGCTTGAGGGTCTCTTCGGTGATCAGGTTCTTGGAGTAGTCGACCAGGATGTCGCCACCGAAGGTGAGGGAGAACTTGTCAAAACGCTTGGGATCCTGTGCGAACAGATCCTTGAGACGCATCTCCTTGTTGGCTGCAAAATGGGCTTCCAGTGCCTGCCAGGCCTGGGTCCGGGTTGGATTGATATTTTTCATAGGATTATCAGTCTTCCAAGTTGTGTTTGAACCTTGCAGGCAAGGCTCCCGCCAAATCTTATTATGCGAGCATTATACCGGGCACTCCGTGCGCCCCGTGTAACAGAGCATTACCAATTGTCTGCAACGAGGGAGTGTACAACCAAAACAGTGCGATTATGAGTCACCCAGTACCCCGGGATCTTGCGTTCGCGCATGCTTGTTCGGGTTGAAAAGGCTTTCATTTCAAGGGGAGCACGGCCGTGGCTCTGGAAAGCTGGCGTGACAGATAAAAGGGTATTCAACAGACGCTCATCGGACGGTTTTTTGAGCAGACGCAAATGGCGGGCAACAGACGCTGGCTACCATATGAGCCGAATGGACGAGATCTCCCAGGGATGGCCAAGGTATGGAATCAATGGTGTGGAATGAGGAGATCGAGATGAAAGCCCTGTTATCCCTGTTTGCCCTGAGCCTGATCGCCACCGGCCTCATCGGTTTGCTGACCCTGACGCTGGCCAATGCGGCGCCGACGCTGGAGATCCGCGTGCTGGTGGTGATCGGAGCCGTGCTGGGGGGCTATGTGCTGATGCAGCCCCTGCTCAACCGGGTTGCACGCCGGCTGGGGTGAGAACGCGGTGCTATCTGGTGCGCAAGACCGGCCTGTGGCCGGTTTTTTCATGTCACAGAAGGCAGAAACGACAGTGCCAGCCCGAAGGCTGGCACTGGAGAACGCACACCGAGGATCAATCCGCCGTCTTCTGCATGTGAACCACACGCTGGGGGAAGGGGATCTCAATGCCCTCGGCGTCGAAGGTGAGCTTCACCTTCTCGTGGAAGTCGAACCAGACACCCCAGTAATCACCGGTCTTGACCCAGGGACGCACCACGATGTTGACTGAGGAGTCGGCCAGCGCGGCAACGGCAATGGTGGCTGCCGGCTCCTTCAGGATGCGGGGCTCTTCGCTCACCAGCCGCTCCAGGATCTGTTTGGCCTTGCGGAGATCCGAGCCGTAGCCGATGCCGAAGGTCATGTCGACGCGGCGGGTATCCATGCGCGAGTAGTTGACGATGGTGCCGTTGAGGATGGCGGAGTTGGGCACTACCACCATCTTGTTGTCACCCGAGGTGAGGGTGGTGGTGAAGAGCTGGACCGATTGCACCACGCCATTGGTGCCTGCCACCTCGATAAATTCCCCTGCCTTGATGGGGCGGAAGATGATGAGCAGGAAACCGGCGGCAAAGTTGGAGAGAGAGCCCTGCAGCGCCAGACCGATGGCCAGACCGGCGGCACCGATAATGGCGACGAAGGAGGCGGTCTGCACCCCGACCCGGCCCAGGGCGGCGATCACCACGAACACCAGGATGGTGTATTTGAGGATGCTGCCGACGAAGTGGGTGACGGTGGTGTCCAGCTTGCGGGTCTGCATCACCTTGACCACGCCACCGCTGAGAAGGTTGGCTGCAATGTAACCGACCAGCAGGGTGATCAGGGCGGCGGCGATGTTGACCGCATACTCGATGATCAGCCCCTGGTTGTTGGTCAGCCAGGTCTGTGCTTCGGTAATGATCTCGGGTTCCATAGGATGTCCTGTTGGTGTGAAGATTTATGGCAGATGAATCTAACACTTGAGCGCGACAAGCTGGGTCGCATCTGGTGCTTGTCTCTTCTTTTGTGCCACAAAAAGCAAGGGAGGCCAAGGCCTCCCGTTTTGTCACAACCCTGCTGGCGCAGGGACGCTGGGCATGTGCGCACTCAGCTTTGCAGCTGCTGG
>NZ_JALIHH010000287.1:0-27671 GCF_022869435.1 Aeromonas sp. LsrichE-8G | reverse complement strand
TTGATTGTGAACTCGGAGCGGACGTGCATTGGTTGATGCGGTCTGCTGGCTCAGCTTTGCAGCAGCTGGCTGCGGATAAACTGCCACTGATCTTCAAACCCGGCAGTGGGCTTGATTTTGAACTCCGAGCGGACGAACTGGCTGATGCGGCCCTCGGTATAGGCCAGCAGCAGGTTGGCCAGCATGGTCTCGTCGAGCTGGAAGCCCTGGCCTTCCCGCAGCCGTTTCTCGCGCAGTACCTGCTTGATCTGGGTCTCCAGCTTGTCGAACAGGATGCTGATGCGATCCCGCAGCCGATCGTGTTCGCCCAGCAGGGCATCGCCATTGAGAATGCGGGTGATGCCGGGGTTGCGCTCGGCGAACACCAGCAGCAGCTGCAGTATGTGATGGCAGCGGGCCATGGTGTCCTTCTCTTCGGCCATGATCAGGTTGACCCGTGACAGCAGGGAATCCTCGATAAAGTCGATCAGCCCCTCGAACATCCTCGCCTTGCTGGGAAAATGCCGGTAGAGGGCCGCCTCGGACACGCCCACCTCGGCCGCGAGGCGTGCCGTGGTGATGCGCTGGCCCGGGCTGGTTTCCAGCATGTGGGCGAGTGCCTGCAGGATCTGATCGCGCCGACTCTGTTTCTGGTTACTGCTTGCCATGGATTCCCCTAAAAAAACAATGGCTTGATTCTATTATTTGGCACGTGCCCCAGGGGGCCGTGTGGTCTTGTTATTGGCGACCAGAAGAACCAAACCCGCCTTCACCCCGTTCACTCTGATTGAATTCGTCGACCAACTGGAAGCTGGCCTGTACCACTGGCAGGATCACCAGCTGGGCGATGCGCTCGCCAGGCTGCATGGTGAAGCTGTCGTTGCCACGGTTCCAGACCGAGACCATCAACTGACCCTGGTAGTCGGAGTCGATGAGGCCGACCAGGTTGCCCAGTACGATGCCGTGCTTATGGCCGAGGCCGGAGCGGGGCAGGATGGTGGCGCACAGACCCGGATCCTGGATGTGAATGGCCAGCCCGGTCGGCACCAGCGTGGTGTCGCCAGGGGCCAGGGTCAGCGGGGCATCCAGCAGGGCGCGCAAGTCCATGCCAGCGGAGCCCGGTGTGGCGTAAGCGGGCAGCGGGAAGTCGGTGCCGATGCGGGCATCCAGGATTTTCAGTTCAATTTGTGTCGTCATGAATCTTTTTCAATTGGATCGCCTGGCGATCGGGTGGTACTGCAGGAGCCTGGGGCTCCCGGCATGTTCAATGGGCTCAGGGTCGATAATGGCGTGCAATCAGGGCGACAAGATGACGGGCGAGCGTCAGCTTATCGGCCAGGGGCAGGGCGGCTTGACCCCCTTGCCAGAAGACGGTCAGGGCGTTGTCATCGGCATTGAAACCCTGGCCTGCACGGGACACATCGTTGGCTGCGATCATGTCCAGCCGCTTACGTCGAAGTTTGTCGAGGGCGTATTGTTCCACATCCACGGTTTCGGCGGCAAATCCGACGGTGAAGGGTTTGTCTGACAACGCCCCCACATCGGCGATGATGTCGGGGTTTTTGACCAGGGTCAGCTGCATCTGGTCGTTGTCGCCGGTCTTCTTGATCTTTTGCTCGGCCACCTGGGCGGGACGGTAGTCGGCGACGGCAGCGCAGCCGATAAAGAGGTCGCACTCACCGACCCGGCTCATCACCGCTTCGTGCATCTGCAGGGCACTCTCCACATCGATGCGGGTAACGCCGGCCGGGGTGGCCAGTGCCACCGGGCCGCTCACCAGGGTCACCTCCGCGCCCGCTTCGCGCGCGGCGCGGGCGATGGCGTAGCCCATCTTGCCGGAGCTGTGGTTGCTGATATAGCGCACCGGATCCAGCGCCTCGCGGGTCGGCCCGGCGGTGAGCAGCAGCCTGACGCCTGCCAGGAGCGGTTCGGCGGCGAGCTGCTGGCAGCAGCGTTCCACCAGTTCCAGGGGATCCAGCATCCGGCCCGGGCCCACGTCGCCGCAGGCCTGGCTGCCGGAGTCTGGCCCCCACAGCTGAATGCCGCGCTCGGCTAGGGTCTGAAGGTTGGCCTGGGTAGCGGCGTTGCGATACATCTGCTGGTTCATGGCTGGCGCCAGGGCGACAGTCGCCGGGGTGGCCAGGCAGAGGGTGGTGAGCAGCTCGTCCGCCATGCCGGCGGCCATGCGGGCCATCAGGTTGGCGCTGGCGGGTGCGATCAGCACCAGATCGGCCCACTTGGCCAGTTCGATGTGGCCCATGCCCGCCTCGGCAGCCGGGTCCAGCAGACTGTCGGCCACCGGGTGGCCTGAGACGGCTTGCAGGGTCAGCGGGGTAATGAACTCCTTAGCGGAGCGGGTCATCACCACTCGCACCTCGGCCCCCTGATCTTTCAGGCGACGTACCAGTTCGGCACTCTTGTAGGCGGCGATCCCGCCACTGACACCCAACAGGATGCGTTTATCGGCCAATCTCATCTGCTGCTTCTCTTCCGGCTCACTCTGATTGGTCGGCTAAGATAGCACAGGCAATGGGTGGCGACAGAGGCTGACATGGGGGAGTTGTGGTCGGGCTCGCGGGATTCTTTGCTATGTTTTCTCTCATTAGCCATGAGGGAGAGACAAATGAGCATCAAGGAGTGGCCGGAAGAGGAGCGCCCGAGGGAAAAGCTGCTGCGCCGAGGGGCGACGGCGCTCTCCGATGCCGAACTGCTGGCCATCTTCCTGCGCACCGGGGTTAGCGGGTTGAGTGCGGTGGATCTCTCCCGCCAGTTGTTGCAGCAGTTTGGTTCCCTGCGGGCACTGCTGGGAGCCGAGCAGCAGGATTTTTGTGGCGCTCACGGGCTGGGACCTGCCAAGTATGCTCAGTTGCAGGCGGTGCTGGAGATGGGGCGGCGCCATCTGGCCGAACAGTTGCAACGGGGAGAGGCGCTCACCTCGCCCGGGCTTACCCGTGACTTTCTGCAAGCCCAGTTGCGGGATCGGGGGAGGGAGGTGTTCGCCCTGCTGCTGCTCGACAACCAGCACAGGGTCATCCGGTTTGTCGAACTTTTTTACGGCACCCTCGACTCGGCGAGCGTCTGGCCCAGAGAAATCGTGCAGATCGCGCTCAAACATAATGCAGCCGCCGTGATTCTGGCGCATAATCACCCGTCCGGCGTGGCCGAGCCCAGTCGGGCGGACCGCCAGATCACGGATCGGATCCTGGCCGCCCTGGCCCTGGTCGATATCAGAGTGCTTGATCACCTGGTGATCGGTGATGGCATCACGGTTTCTTTCGCAGAGCGTGGTTGGTTGTGACTGGGCTCTGGCACTGTATTAGTTGATCTTTGATCACGGATGCTGTATAAAATGCCGCCTTCTGTTTGCCCCGCAATCGAAGGCCAGCGGGGCAGATATTTGCTCGAGCAATGAAGTAAGATTTGGAGAGACTGACATGTCTAGAGTATGCCAAGTAACCGGCAAGCGCCCGGCAGTTGGTAACAACCGTTCGCACGCTAACAACGCTACCAAGCGTCGTTTCCTGCCGAACCTGCACACTCACCGTTTCTGGGTTGAGAGTGAAAAACGCTTCGTGAGCCTGCGCGTATCCGCAAAAGGCATGCGTATCATCGACAAGCGCGGCGTTGAAGTGGTTCTGGCTGAACTGCGTGCCAGCGGCGTTAAGGTATAAGGAATTAGATCATGGCTAAAGGTATTCGCGATAAGATTCGCCTGAACTCCAGCGCCGGTACTGGTCACTTCTATACCACTACCAAGAACAAGCGCACCATGCCCGAAAAAATGGAGATCAAGAAATTTGATCCCGTGATTCGTCAGCATGTGATCTACAAAGAAGGCAAAATCAAGTAATTACTTGGTTTCGCTGCAAAAACCCGGCCTCGTGCCGGGTTTTTTTATGGCTGGAATTCAGTACACTGCCGATTCGAAGGGAGGCTAGCCATGTTCAAACTGAGCCGCAAAGGCTGGAACAACGTGATCATCGTGGTCGTGTTGATCGTCATTACCCTGTTGCACCGACTGGAGCAGGCCCAGCAGGAGAACAGTGCCAAACGCGCGCGTCCGCTGTTGCCGGAGAGTGCCGTGGTGCTGACCTGGCGGGGGCCGAGCTGGCAGATAGAGCGTATCGGCCAGGGCTGGCGCAGCGCGCCGGATCTGGGGCTCGGCAGCGCCCAGCTGGCGGCCCGCATCGAGGCGTGGCAAGGCTGGCTGCTGCCCCCCGGCGAGCCCGTGCGCGGCACCCCGGTGACCCTCAAGATCTGGATCGCCGGACAGAGCGATCCGGTGGAAGTCGGGCTCTATCAGGACGACGGCAAGTTTGCCGCCCTGCTGCCCTCCTCGACCTGGCTCAGCCTGAGTCAGGCGCAATACCGTGACCTGATACGTCCCATTCCCTGAACGAGAGATCGCCCATGCCTGAATTACCGGAAGTCGAAGTCAGCCGCCAGGGCATCTCCCCCTGGCTTACCGGCATCAAGGTGACCCGCGTGGTGGTGCGGGACGGCCGCCTGCGCTGGCCCGTGCCCGGCGAGATCCAGGAGCTGGTGGATCTCACCATCCACCGCGTCAGCCGCCGCGCCAAATACCTGTTGCTGGAGACCGACTTCGGCACCGCCATCCTGCATCTCGGGATGTCCGGCAGCCTGCGGGTGCTGGACATCGGCACCCCGGCCGAGAAGCACGATCATGTGGATATCGAGCTGGCCAACGGCAAGCTGCTGCGGCTCAACGATCCGCGCCGTTTTGGCGCCCTGCTGTGGACCCGCGAACCGGCCGAGGCCCATGCCCTGCTCGCCAAGCTGGGGCCGGAACCCCTCACCGACGCCTTCCATGCCGATTACCTGCGGGAGCGGGCGAAGGGGCGCAGCACCGCCATCAAGCAGTTCCTGATGGACAACCACGTGGTGGTCGGGGTAGGCAACATCTACGCCAACGAGGCGCTCTATGCCGCCGGCATTCATCCCAGGCGGGCGGCGGGCAACATCAGCGCCGAGCGGCTGGGCACCCTGGTGAGCGAGATCAAGCGGGTGTTGGCCGAGGCCATTCGCCAGGGGGGCACCACCCTCAAGGATTTCACCAGCGCCGACGGCAAGCCGGGCTATTTCGTCCAGCAGTTGCAGGTTTACGGCCGTGGCGGCCAGCCCTGTTTCCACTGCCACACCCTGCTCACCGAGGTGAAGATGGGCCAGCGAACCACGGTGTTCTGCTCCCACTGCCAACGCTGAAAGTGGGATTTTTGAGCCGGAACCGGCCAAGTTGTAAGAGAGTATTTCCGGTCTGTTGAAGCGGCGTCAGCCCATGACTACTATCTCGCCAGTTCAGGCTGCGAGGTAATAAAATGACAGCTAAATCAATAGACTGGGAACATTTATCCCGGCAGGGGCACTATTGTGCCCACGATATGGCCCGCTTCCTCTATCCCGAAGACAGCGCCCGCAAGACCTTCAATCGCGGCAAGTTTTTGCTGCGCAGTCTGCTCTACCTTGCGCAGTTGAACCGGGTGTTCGAGCTGTTCCAGAGCGCCCCCCTGCGGGCGCTTCCCGCCCGCCACCCCGAGCTGCTCGACAAGCCGATGCGCCCCTATCGCTTCGCCTGCTCGACGGTGAACCAGCGGGTCAAGATGGTGGAGGATCACTACCGCCTGCTGCTGGGCCTGTACCCCGAGCTCATCGACCCGCTCTATCTGGGGGAGGGGATAGTGCTGGGCCATTATCCCGATGGCGGCTGGCGCATCGTGCTGCGTCACGACGGCACCTTCCGCAGGGAGGCGGAGCTGGCCCTCTCCATCGTCAACGCGCGGGGGGAGCGACTCTACAGCTGTGCCTTCTCCCTGGCGGGCAACGAACAGGAGCTGGCCCTGGTGATCGGGTCGGTGCAGGGGCCAGAGCCCTGTGTCGAACAGCCCCAGGAGCAGGTGCGGGCATTGACCCGGGCGGGTCAGGGTCTGAGACCCAAGTCGCTGGTGGTGATGCTGGTGATGGCGCTGGCCGGGGCCATGGGGGCCCACCGGGTCTGTGCGGTGCGCATGAAGGCCCACATCTTCCAGGCAAGACGGTACAGCAAGAAGAAGAAAGCCTGCCTGCAGGCGGACTACGACGAGCTGTGGCAGGAGTTTGGCGCCCTCGATCAGGACGCCAACTTCGTGCGGCTGCAACCCGTGGTGCGCAAGCCGCTGGAGGAGGTGGCCGCCAAGAAGCGGGCCATGTACCGGCGCCGTTACGAGTGGCTCGATCAGCTGGAGCTGGCGATCCGCCAGCAGTTTGCCCGCAGCTAGGCGTGCAGTGCGTTGATGCAACAAGGGCTACCCGCGGGTAGCCCTTGTTCGTTTCTGCCCATCAGGGGAGGGGATTAGCGCTGCTGTCTGGCGGCAATGGCCTGAGCCACCAGGGGGTCGACGAACTGGTGGATGTCACCTCCGTGCAGCGCCACCTCCTTCACCAGGGTGGAGGAGATGAAGGAGTTCTCCTCCGCCGGGGTAAGGAAGACGCTCTCCAGGGTGGGCATCAGGCGACGGTTCATGTTGGCGAGCTGGAACTCGTATTCGAAGTCGGAGACGGCGCGCAGGCCGCGGATCAGCACGTTGGCCTGCTGCTCCCTGGCAAAATCCACCAGCAGGCCGGAGAAGCCCACCACCTTGACGTTGGGCAGGTGAGCCGTCACCTGCCTGGCCAGCTGAACGCGCTCCTCGAGATCGAACAGCGGCCGTTTGCTCGGGCTGTTGGCCACCCCGACCACCACCTCGTCGAACAGTCTGGCGGCGCGGCCAATGAGATCGGTATGGCCGTTGGTGATGGGATCGAAGGTGCCGGGATAGATTACCTTGTTGGTCATGCTGCTGATTCCTGAAACCGGAAAACTGGTCGCATTATAGGGGCTGTTGCCGGTTTGTCGCGACCGGGATGGCGCGGATTTCTGGCGCTGATCGGCGGCCGGGGTCGCACAAATCGGGGCCCCGTGGCGTCTTCGCTTGAGAATCGCCCTGCATCAGGCAAGAATACCCGCATCGCGCATCAAGCCTCCTTCGCTGGTGACAGGGAGCATAGGGATTTTTTATGAAACGTATTCTGGTAGTCCGCAATGACAAGATTGGTGACTTCATGCTGGCGTGGCCGAGCTTTGCCATGCTCAAGCGCTCCATGGAGTGTCATGTGACTGCCCTGGTTCCCGCCTACACGGCGCCCCTGGCCCGCCTCTGCCCCTGGATCGACGAGATCATCCTGGATCCGGGTGCCCGGGCCGACAAGGAGCAGCAACGCGCCCTGCTGGCGCGCATCAAGGCGGCCGCCTTCGATGCCTCCATCTGCCTCTTCTCCAACACCCGCAATGCCAAGCTGGTGTGGAAGGCGCACATTCCCTACCGGCTGGCCCCCGCCACCAAGCTGGCCCAGGTACTCTACAACCAGCGCCTGGTGCAGCGCCGCTCCCGCTCCCATAAGCCGGAGTACGAATACAACCTGGATCTGGTGCGCCGCTTCCTCGCCGATCAGCATCAGACCGTGGTGGAGCCACAGGGCCCCTACCTCGACTTCGACCCCGAGAGCCTGCTGCAGGTGCGCGAGCAGGTTGCCGCCCGTCTCAGGCTCGACGCCAGCCGCCCCTGGCTGATGGTGCATGCGGGCAGCGGCGGCTCGGCCAACAACCTCTCCATCGAGCAGTACTCGCGCCTCATCATCAAGCTCAACCAGGCCTGTCCCGAGTTGCAGTGCGTGCTGACGGCAGGCCCGGGGGAGGAGGGGAAGGCGGAGCAGTTGGCGGCCGAATTGCTGGCCCATGGGGGCAACGGCTGGATCTATCGTTCCGACGAGGGGTTGCCGAAGTTCTGCCAGGTGATGGCCAACGCCGCCCTGTTCGTGGCGGGCAGCACTGGGCCCCTGCACATCGCCGCGGCCATGGACGTGCCGACCGTCGGTTTCTTCCCGGCACACCGTTCGGCGACGCCGCTGCGCTGGCGGCCGCTCAACGGCGAGGGGCGCCATCTGCCCTTCAGCCCGCCGGAAGACAGCGACCACCCGGAGGACATGAGCCAGCTCGATCCCAAGGCCATGGCGGCAGAGATCGCCCGCTGGGCGCCGCCCTTCTGGCGCGCCGAGCGCTGAGAGCGCACACAGAACATACAGACAGGGCCCCGCGGGGCCCTGTCTTGTAGGGGATGCGCCTTACTGGCAGGCCAGCCTACCGGACGTGGTCCCCGACAGCCCCCTTGACGGGCCTGCCCGGGCCCCGGGCAGGGGAAACCTGTCGGTATAAGCCGGAGTCGGGTCATGTTGCCAATATCCATGCATTCGGCTTATAGCGGCCAGTTTTCGTCCGTGGCGCCCGGGTTTGCGCCGTGAGCGGCCCCGCGAGGGCTGCGCCGATCCCTGGCCATGGGGTTTGCCCCTCGTCCCGCTGGAACAAGGGGTGAGTCATGAATGAGATCTGTGGGGCGATGCCCTATTTCGGCTGCTGGGGCTGCTGGCGAACCCAGAGATCGGCGTATTTGACGAAGGTGGAGTGAGCGGAGAGGATGGCCAGCAGCAGGCCCTGCTTGCCGTCGAGGAAACCGGCCTTGAGCAGGTACATCTTGAGGAAGCAGCCGACGGCGTGGACCAGCCCCTGGCCGAGGGATCCCTTCTTGCCGCGGGCGGTGCGCTGATCGGCCCATGCGCGGGCATAGCCGGCGGATTTGACCAGGTAGTGTTCCAGATCCCGGTAGGTGTAGTGGAGGAGGTCGCCCTGCAGGTTGACGATCTTCATGTTGGCGCGCACCTCCACCTTCTCGTGTACCAGCGCTTCGTTGTAGCCGGTCAGCGCCTTGGGGTAGAGGCGCAGCACCCGATCCGGGTACCAGCCGCTGTGGCGGATGAAGCGGCCGAACACCCAGGAGAGGCGCGGGATGGAGTAGATGGTGTCGCTGGCCGGGTTGGCCATGACCCCCTGGATGGCTTCCCTGAGTTCCGGGGTGAGCCGCTCGTCCGCGTCCAGCCACAGCACCCACTCCGACTGGACATGGGACTGGGCGAGGCGGCGCTGACGGCCGAAACCGGGCCAGGTGGTGTTGACGAAGAAGCGGGCGCCAAATTCGGCGGCGATGGCCGGGGTGTCATCCTGACTGCCGGAGTCGAGAATGACGATTTCATCCGCCAGGCCTTCGAGGGAGGCGAGGCAGGCACGGAGGTTGTCGGCTTCGTTCTTGACGATCAGGACGGCCGCCAGGGTCGGTTTTTTCACAGGCAAGGGACTCTTGTTGGTGCCCGGCGGGCGGGTCATGCTCGGATTGGCGCCCATTCTAGCCTAAAACCCCGCGCGGGGCATGACCCGAGGGCCCGGTGTGCCCGCTTTTGAATGCGGGGGAAGGGGGATCTCTGCTACCCGGCAGTCGGTGGCCCAGGGCACGCCGTGTCCGGGTGGAAGAGGGCCTCAGGAGGGATGCGCGGGGGAGCAGATCCTGCCAGGTAGGCGTTTTGCGGGAGCAGACGGGTATCTTCTGTTATTTCTTCGGCCTTTCTTGGGGCATAATCTCGCCCAGTAACGATCAACAGCCGGGCCAGTCCCGAGAGAAGACGCGCGATGAAGATATTGGTGATCGGCCCCTCCTGGGTCGGCGACATGGTGATGTCCCAGAGCCTCTACAAGGCGCTCAAGAGCAACCACCCGGGCAGCGAGCTCCATGTGATGGCGCCGGCCTGGTGCGTTGCGCTGCTGGAGCGCATGCCCGAGGTGGACAAGGCCATCCCCATGCCGCTTGGCCACGGTGACTTCAAGCTGGGGGCACGCCGCCGCCTTGGCAAGCAGTTGGCCGCCGAGCAGTACGATCAGGCCATCATCCAGCCCAACTCCATGAAGTCGGCCCTCATCCCCTGGTTTGCCAGGATCCCGGTGCGCACCGGCTGGAAGGGGGAGCACCGCTTCGGTCTGCTCAACGACATGCGCAGCAACAAGCAGGCCTTCCCGCTGATGGTGGAAGGCTATGTGGCTCTGGCCTACCCCAAGGGGCAGATGAAGAGCCGGGACGACATTCCCGCTATTCCCCATCCCTCCCTGCACGTTGATCTCATCAACCAGGGCAAGGCGCTGGAGCGGCTCGGCCTGAATCGTGCCCGCCCTGTGCTGGTACTCTGTCCGGGGGCCGAGTTCGGCCCGGCCAAACGCTGGCCGGAAGGGCACTACGCCGTGGTGGCGCAAAAGCACCTCGACGAGGGATGGCAGGTATGGATCTTCGGCTCGGGCAAGGACGTGGACGTGGCCAACACCATCCGCGATCGGATCAACCCCCTGTCGCGCCCCAACTGCCACGTGCTGGCGGGCAAGACCAGCCTGCACGAGGCGATCGACCTGATGGCGCTGGCCGGTCGGGTCATCGCCAACGACTCGGGCCTGATGCACGTGGCGGCCGCCCTCAACCGGCCGCTGATCGGCGTCTACGGTTCCACCTCGCCCCTCTATACCCCACCGCTGGCGGACAGGGTCGAGATCGTCCACACCGACATCGAATGCCGCCCCTGCTTCAAGCGCACCTGCAAGTTCGGCCACCTCAAGTGCCTGATCGAACTGATGCCGGAACAGGTCATCGAGGCGGGAAATCGGCTGGAGCGTGGGGAAACGGCAGATCTGACCATAGTGCGGCAGCCGGTGGAATCCTCCGCTGCTGAACCAGGTAATAGCTAGCATGATCTACCGGTTGCTCTACAACCTGCTGATCCACTTGGGGTTGCCCCTGGCGCTGCTGGCGCTCTACAAGCCCAAAAAAGGCAAGCCCGGCTTCGGGGCGCGCTGGGCCGAGCATCTGGGACGATTGCCGCCGACCGGACAGGAGGCCCCCCTCTGGATCCATGCGGTGAGCGTGGGGGAGACCCTGGCTATCACCCCCTTCATCCGCGCCCTCAAGGCCGAGCGCCCCGAGCTGCCCATCCTGCTCACCACCACCACCCGCACCGGCGCCGAACAGGCGGCCAAGCTCGGGGATCTGGTAGTGCACCGCTATGCGCCTCTCGACTATCCCTGGGCCGTCTCGGCGTTTCTGAGCACCGTCAAGCCCCGCGCCCTCTGGGTGATGGAGACAGAGCTGTGGCCGAACTGGCTGGCGGCCTGCGAGGCACGGCACCTGCCAGTGACCATCCTCAATGCCCGCCTCTCGGAGCGATCCTGTCAGCGCTATGGTCGCTTCCAGGGTGCCTTCGATGCCCTGAGCCGCCCGCTGACCCACCTGCTGTGCCAGCATCAGGACGATGCGGATCGCTTCCATCGACTGGGGATAGGGCGCAATCAGCTGGCGGTGACCGGCTCCATCAAGTTCGACATCCAGTTTGGCGACGAGGTGCAGGCCAGGGGCCGTGCCCTGCGCCAGCAACTGGGGGAGGCACGACCTGTCTGGATCGCCGCCAGTACCCACCAGGGGGAAGACGAGCAGGTGCTGGCCGCCTTCGATCGGGTGCTCAAGGCCCATCCCTCCGCCCTGCTGATCCTGGTGCCGCGCCATCCCGAGCGTTTCGATCGGGTGGCCGAGCTGTGCGCCCCCTACGGTTGCGTGCGGCGTACGGCGGGCAGTGCGGTCGGCGAGAGGGACAAGATCTACCTGGGTGACACCATGGGCGAGCTGCCGCTGATGCTGGCGGCGGCGGATCTCGCTTTTGTCGGTGGCAGCCTGGTGCCCGTGGGCGGTCACAACCTGCTGGAACCGGCGGCGCTGGGCAAACCCTGCCTGACCGGCCCCGTCTATTTCAACTTCAGCGACATCACCCGCCAGCTGGTGGCCCAGGGGGGCGCGGCCGTGGTGGCGGATGCCGAGGCGCTCGGTGACAAGGTGAGCGCCTTGCTCGGCGATGCCCCTGCTCGCCGCGAGATGGGGGAGCAGGCCCGCGCCGTGGTGCTGCGCAACCAGGGGGCGCTGGCGCGCACCCTCTCCCATTGCCTCGCCAGCCTGGAAAGTGACGACTGAGGCGGGGCGGCGTGGTGGCCGCCCCGCCAGCATGTCTGCCAAACCCCGGGAGACAATCCGCGTCCCTTTCCTTTATGCTCTGCCCTTTGCCCCTGACCCTGTGATGCTCCGATGAACCGCGCTCCCCTGCTGTTGATGATACTGGTCACCCTGCTGGCCGCCGCTGGCTGGCTCTTCTCGAAAGAGGCGATTCGCGAACTGCCCACCGCCGCCTTTATCGGCAGCCGCTTCCTGTTGGCCGCCCTGCTGCTCTTGCCGCTCGCCTGGTTGCGCGAGCCGCCCCCCAGTGGCTCACAACTGCTGCGTGCCGCCGGGTGTGGCACCTTGCTCGGGGCCAGCCTGCTGTTCTGGGTTACCGCCATCAGCCAGAGCGATGCCCTCGGCAGTGGCGCCTTCATCATGAGCGTGGCCACCCTGATGGCGCCGCTCGCCGCCTGGGCCGCCTTCAAGGCCAGACCCGGCCGTCACTACTGGCTGACTCTGCCCGTGGCCGTCGCGGGTCTGCTGCTGCTCTCCAGCAGCACCCACTGGGGCGTGTCGCTCTCCCTGTTCTGGTTTCTGGCGGCGGCCGCCACCCTGGGGGTTCAGCTCGCGGTGCACCGCCACTTCGCCCAGTCCATTCCCCCTACCTGGCTCACCTGCATCCAGCTGGCGGTGACCGGACTGCTCGGCACCCTGCTCTCCCTGCTGACCGAGCAGTGGCCCGCCAGCATCGGCACTGGTATCTGGGGCTGGTTTGCGGCCAGCGTCCTGATCGCCACCACATTGCGTTACTGGCTGCTCACCCACGCCCTGAGCCGGATGACCACGGCCCACGCCGCCCTGCTGATGTTGCTCGAACCGGTCTGGACCCTGATCTTAAGCACCCTCTTCTATGACGAACCGCTGGGCCCCGCCAAGCTGGCCGGCGCCGGCCTGGTGCTGGGCGCTCTGGTGCTCTACCAGCTTCCCTTGCTGCTGCGCAGCCGAAGGCTGAAGTCACCGGTCTAGCCTGCGCGGGTGGGGGATGCATAGAAAAGAAGGAGAGGGTCTGCATGGCAGACCCTCTTTGCGTGATGGTACATGTCGGGCTCCCTTTGCTCGAGGCTGCCATCAGTCAGGCGGCTGAGCGCTGCGGGAAAAGAGCATAAAAAAGCCCCCGGGTGGCGGGGGCTGGTGCATCGATGAGGGAGATCACTCGATGTTCTGGATCTGAATATAGATTGAAATTAATAAATCATTAAAAATCATATAAATGAGTGGTTTTGTTTGTTGCGTTAAAGTGTGTTTGATACCGTTTGTGATACCACTTGCGTTCTATTACAGGTTGAAGCAGCAGCTCAATAGACTAAGAGCCGGCAGACCCATCCAGATCAGGATGGAAGGGAACTATGGTTCCGTCGGCCAAGACCTCCCTGTACTCGTCCTGCTTAAACGCGGGATCTTCTACAGGTTTGCAATAAAGCACTCGGTACGCATCACCCACCTCTGCTTTGAGCAGGCGGGTTAGTTGCAGGCCGCGTGCGTGAAAGGCAGCCCAATCCCAGCGGTCGGGATCAAGAGCATGGTCGTTGTACATTGTTCGATTGAATTCGAGCGCCCAAGGGGAAAACTGCCTCCAGAGTTCCTCCGAAATTGGGTCATCTTCGCAGTATCCATCGCCCTCGCACATGCAGTCGTTCACGTAACCTGGTTCATCTGGTGACTCTTTGAGCCACAGGAACGGTGCCCCTCCGTAGTCCACCATCACTGTAAGGACAGGAACAAAAGCTGGCTGATCGGTCATCATATGGTCTCCTTGGCATCACGTGGCAACAGGCTGGTGTTTGCGCCGTACAATGCCTGGTAGTTGTCTATCCCTGCCACCACTGATATGGTCTGTTTACCAAGGGCAATGCTTGCAATTGGGGTTCCGGTGGCGGGTCGGCCGGTTCGTAGTTCCAGTAGCGTAATCCTGTCAGCGTCCTCGACCCGTCCTCTTTCCTAACCTGCTCTACCGACCCCATCCACCAGCACTATTTAAATGACCCCCCGCACAATCCCGGTGTTATGCCATGGTCCCATCCAGGTCACTCTGGCAAGATAACTATCAGTTTTGACTGATTCTGGCCAGTCCATGCACTTCGCCTGTTTACCAATGGCTACGGCATTTTTGCCGGCAGCACCCTGTAGCAGGCTGAACTGCGCTTTGACTCATCCGCCGCCCCTGGGTCAGGGATATGAAGTGGCATCAGGATCAAACCCAGACCCTAGAGCCAAGCGGCCATATTCGCCTGCGCTTCCCCTACGCCGACCAGAGCGAGCTGGTGCGCTTTAGCGGCGAGCTCGAGGTGCTATCGTCCCTTGAGCTTCACCAGAGCGTGAATACCACCACGACGGCGGGACTAAAAAACACGAGACATCTGTGCCAGTGGGCCAGCCTGTGAGTGAGTGAAATAATGGGCAGCAAGGATAGAAAGGTGCCGACATGGAAGAGCTAAAAGATCCCATCCTGTTTTCATGCCTCAATCCGCAGGCCGCTATCTTCTGGGCCAAAAGCAGCGATAAGCAGGGTCACCCCTTGCTGGCTCATATGCTGGATGTGGCTGCGGTGGCCGAGTCGATCCTCGAGCTCGAACCCGTCACCACTCATCAACATTTGGCCAAGCAATTTGGCCTGGCGGCTGAGACGGCCCCCCGCTGGTTGGCGGCGCTGGCCGGGTTGCATGACGTGGGCAAGGCGATCCCGGGGTTTCAGGCCAAATGGCCCCTGGGGCTGGCGCTTGCGAAGGCGCAAGGGCTGACATTTGCCGATGCATCGCTGCGCAGTGATCGGCATGACTGGGCGACGACCGCCATTCTGGAAGAGTGGCTACCGGCGCGAACCGGCACCGATTTTTGCTGGTGTCAGCAAGTGTCTGAGGCGGTTGGCGCTCACCATGGCTATCCGCTCAAGCAGAAGGAAATTGAAAAGGGATTGCCTGCTCGTGAAGACCCCGTCTGGCCACAAGCCAGGCAGGCATTGCTCGATGCTTACTGGGCCGTGCTCTCTCCTCCGGGAGTGATCACGGCCGACACGCTGACCCTGCCCGCCATCAATTGGCTGGCAGGGCTGACTTCTATTTCCGACTGGATCGGCTCTAACCTCGAGTGGTTTCCCCTCGGTATTCGTCACGACGATCTCAGGCAACACTACCTCCATGCCAAAAGACTGGCTCATGAGGCGCTGACAGCGATCGGCTGGCGTTCCTTTTCACCTTTGCTCGCAGAACCCGTCCCACTTGATAGGCAACTTGGCCAAATGTTGGCTGCCGATAAGCCTGTCATACCACGAGCCCTGCAGAGCCAGGGTATAGAGCTGTTACAAGCGAGCCAAGGGCCCGCTTTGCTGCTGGTGGAGGCCCCCATGGGGGAGGGCAAGACAGAGCTCGCCTTTATGGCGCATCTGCACTTGCAGCGTACGAATGGCCATCGCGGCTTCTATCTGGCCTTGCCAACCCAGGCCACCGGCAATGCACTGTTTGCCCGTGCTCGCCAGTTTATGGATGCTTTTGTACACGGTTCGGCGCCCGATCTGCAACTGATCCACGGTGGCGCCGTTCGTCAGGAGATGATGGCCGCGCTCAAGGACGTGTGGGGTGAAGATGGCAAGCAGAGTGAGGGAGTAGAAGCCGCCCGCTGGTTCTCCCGTCGCAAGCGACCGCTGATCGCTCCCTATGGAGTGGGCACCATCGATCAGGCGCTCTTCTCTGTGCTGAATGTCAAACATCACTTCGTGCGGCTCTGGGGGCTGGCCAATCGAGTGGTGGTGCTCGATGAGGTACATGCCTACGACACCTATACCGAAGGGCTGATTGAAGCGCTGCTGCGCTGGCTAAAAGGCCTGGGCTGCTCAGTTATCCTGATGAGTGCCACTCTGCCAACAAAGCGTCGTGATGGTTTGCTCAAGGCATGGCGAGTTGACCCTGCAATGCTGCCAGAGCTTGCCTATCCGCGGTTGGTGCTTGCCGATGACAGGGGCCTCGACTGGGATGACCAGATAGAAAGCCGAATGATGGAGCCCGTCCGGTTGGCCGGATGCGGTACTACACCCGAGGAGTTGCTTTGTGTAGCACTTGAGGCCCTGACCCACGGAGGTTGCGGCGCCATCATCGTCAATACGGTCGAGCGAGCGCAACAGCTA
Source organism: Aeromonas sp. LsrichE-8G (assembly GCF_022869435.1). Taxonomy (NCBI): domain Bacteria; kingdom Pseudomonadati; phylum Pseudomonadota; class Gammaproteobacteria; order Aeromonadales; family Aeromonadaceae; genus Aeromonas; species Aeromonas sp. LsrichE-8G. The sequence goes on along the minus strand of NZ_JALIHH010000287.1, from coordinate 11,636 downwards.
TATAGCCTGCTCAAGGCCAAAGCGCCGGAAGATCTCACCCTGCAGATTTTTCATGCCCGTTTCCCGTCCGATGAACGGGCACAGCGAGAAGCTGCCGTGCTCTCCACCTTTGGAAAAGAGGGGAAGCGTCCGGTTCGGGCTCTGTTGGTGGCAACCCAAGTTGTCGAGCAATCTTTGGACATTGATTTTGACTTTCTAATTAGCGATCTCGCCCCAGTCGATCTGCTATTGCAGCGGGTGGGGCGCTTGCATCGCCATCAGCGCCCCCATCGCCCCGAGCTTCATCGTCAGCCGGTGTTGACGGTAGCCGGACTCATACCCGGTGAATTACCCGATTTGGCGACCACCCGTTGGCGCTTTGTCTACGATCCCTACCTGCTCGCCATGACCTGGGTACGGCTCCTCGGCGAAACCAGCTTGCAACTGCCCCAGGATATCGATCGGCTGGTGCAGGCCGTATATGGCGATGGAGAGTTACCCGATTCGGTGAGTGAGGCGCTACGCCAATATATCGAGGAATACAGCTACGCCACTTATCTGGCTGCAGAGCAACACCAGCGGCAGCTGGCCCGCAATATTGTTATCAGGGCCGATGCGGACCTTGGTACTTATTCGAACAAACCCAGAGGCTACGAAGAGGGGGAGGGCGAGGACAAAGGCTTAATTAACTGCACCCGGCTGGGCAAACCCAGCGTCACCGTGATTCCGCTCTTTGTCTCTGACAAGGGGGTGGCCTTGACGCATGATGCTGAGCCCTTCGCGCTCGATGCACCGCTTTCAACTGAACTGGCCTGCCAACTCTGCGCCCGCCAGCTCAACCTCTCCAATCAAGCCCTGGTTAAGGCCATCAAGCAGCAACCCGACGTGCAAGCCTTTGATCAGAGCCCGCTGCTTCGCTACAGCTACCCGCTGTTGCTCGATAGCGACGGCAGGGCGCAACTGGATGGCAGGCTGGTGGTTTGGCTCGATGGGGAGTTGGGGCTTATCTACCGGAACAGGGAATAACCAAAGGAGTGACAATGACAATGCGTTTTAATCTGCTCGACGAGCCCTGGTTGCCGGTCAGGATGCTCAGCGGCGAGGTCAGGGAGCTGGGCCTGCTGGCCCTCTTTGAGCAGGCATCGCAGATAGTGGCCTTGGCCGAGACGGCGCCGCCATCTTTGATGGCCCAGTATCGCCTGCTGCTGGCCATCACCCACAGGGCCTTAAGCGCACAGACCCCAGAGTGGGGGCAGCGAGACCTGCGCAACTGGTTTACCCAGGGGCTCCCTACTGAGGCCATGACCACCTATCTGGAAAAGTGGCGCGATCGCTTCTGGCTGTTTCACCCCGAGCATCCCTTTATGCAGGTGGCCGACTTGGCCACGGCGGCCGAAACCGGTGAAAAGTTCAAACCCTGGACCCAGATCGATCTGGCCAGCGTCAGCGGAAATGCCCCCGTGGTGTTCAACCACTCGGTGGACACTGCGCCGGGAGCCATTTCGCCGCTTCATGCCATTCGGACCCTGCTCGGCTTTTTGCAGTGTACGCCGGGTGGTCTGGTTAAGGTGTTTCGTGATGCCGACAAGGCGGGCCCGCTGGCGAATACGGCGGCCGCCTTGCCACTGGGTGAGTCCCTGGCGCAGACTCTTATCCTGAGCCTGCATCCCGCCTCGCCTGACCATGAAGACTTGCCGAGCTGGGAGCGGCCCGCGCTCACCGTCGCCGATCTCAAGGCCGCGCCCCTACTCGCCTCTGGGCCCAATGATCGCTATACCCGTCAGACCCGGGCTGTGCTGTTTCAACGAGAAGATGATGGCGCTATCCGCTGGCTGCGCTTTGCCGCCGGGCAGGGGTTGGAAGAGGATCCCCACGCCCCCGATCCCATGGTCAACTTCCGGGAAGGCAGCATGGGACCTGTGCGCCTCACCTTCAGTGAAGGGCGAGCCCTCTGGCGCGACCTGCCGGCGTTGCTGCCTGATGGGGGCGATAAAAAGTCGGCTCCGGCAGCGATCCTCGACAGCGCCACCCGCTTAAACAAATCGCTGGGCAAAAAACACCTTCGCCTGCTGGTGGCCGGGCTGGCCAGCGATAAAGCCAAGTTGCTGCGCTGGCGCGTAGAACACTTGGCGTTGCCATTGGCCCTTCTTGAGCAACCCGAGATAACTCGAACGGCCCGAGATATGTTGGAGATGGCCGAGACCCTGTTTGCCTCGCTCAAAGGGGTTGCCGTCCAACTGATTGCCGATACCTTGCCAGACAGCCAGCAGAAAGATACCCGCAGCCGGGCTCGAGCCCTGTTTGATGCTGGTCCCGCTGCACCGCTCTTCTTTGCCCGCGCCGAGCGCGCCCTGATGACCACCCTGGCGCAGCTTGAACAAGACCCCGATGTCGCCGAGCGGCAGTGGCAGCAGGTATTGAAAGAGGCCGCCCTGGCGGCGTGGGAGACCCTGCTGGCCAGCCAGGGAGGCGGCGCTCGCCTCTGGCGTGCCAATGCCAAGGCGCAGCCCCGCTTGTGGTCTGCCATCCGGGAGCAACTGACAGCCCTTAACGAAACAGGAGAGCTTCAATGAGTGATCAGCCTTTTGTCGACCATCTGCAGCGATTGTCACAAAGCAACCGCGGGGCTTTGGCCGAGCTGCGCCGCAGTCTCACCTTTGCCCCCGGCACGGCGCCCCGCGTCTTTCCCTACGTTGAGCCCTTTATCGCAGCCGATGAGCATCCCGACTCGGCTCGTCGCCAGTCCCACTACCTGGTGGCCGGGCTTTTTGCGCTCCATCCAAAGCACAGTGAGATGACCCTAGCCAAGGCGATGGGCGTTCTCTATCGCAAGCAGGAGCAGAGCCCATCCATCGAGGGACGCTTTATCGCCCTGCTCGAGAGCGATGGCGAGACCCTGGCCGAGCCACTGCGCCACTGCGTGACTCTGCTCAGGTCCCATGAGCTGGCCATCGATTATCAGCGCCTGCTCTGGGATCTCGCCGACTGGCTTAACCCCACTCGTCCCGAGGCGCTCGACAAGTTGCGTCGCCGTTGGGCTAGTGACTTTTACCGAGTCGCGGCCACTGCCGATTCAAACGATTAAATCTTTCAAGGAGAGAAACCATGACCCTGTTTGTTGAACTGCATCTGATCCAGAATTTTGCCCCCTCCAACCTCAACCGTGACGATACCGGGGCGCCCAAGGATGCCCTCTTCGGTGGCCAGCGCCGCGCGCGTGTCAGTAGCCAGTGTTTCAAGCGCGCCGTTCGCCTCTATAGCCGTGACCAGCAACTGATCCCGGCCGAGTATCGGGCGCTGCGTACCAAGAAGTTGCAGGCTCTGTTGCTGGAAAGACTGGCCGGGCGTGATCAGGAAGAGGCGGCAGGCAAGATTGAAGTGGCCCTCGCTGCCGCGGGGCTCAAGCTCAAGGACGATGGCAAGACCGAATATCTGCTGTTTTTGGGTGAGCGCGAGATTGCCGGTTTTGCCGCACTGATTGAAGCGCACTGGGACGCCCTGATCATCCCGGCTGTGGGTGAGAAAAAGGGGAAAAAAGAGAGCAAGGCCGCCATCCCGACCGAGTTGGCCAAGCAGGCCAAGGCGCTGCTCGATGGAGGCAAGGCGGTGGATGTCGCCCTCTTTGGCCGTATGCTGGCCGACCTGCCTCAGGTCAATCAGGATGCCGCCTGCCAGGTGGCCCATGCCATCAGCACTCACAGGGTGGAGCGTGACTTTGACTACTTCACCGCAGTGGATGATGTAGGTGGTCCCGATGAGACCGGTGCCGGCATGATTGGTCAGGTCGAGTTCAACTCTGCCACCTTCTATCGCTACGCGGCGCTCGATGTCAGCAAGTTGCTTAACAACCTGCAAGAGGACAAGGAGCTTACCGCCTCTGCCATCGAGGCCCTGATCCAGGCCATGGTGCGCGCCATCCCGACCGGCAAACAGAACAGCTTTGCCGCTCACAACCTGCCCGAGTTTATCGGGGTGAGTTTGCGTAAAAGCCCCCTCAACCTGGCCAACGCCTTCGAGCGCCCCATCCAGCCGCGCCATGACAAGAGCCTGACCGAACAGTCGGTGGCGGCGCTCGCTGACTACGAGCGCAAGCTCGCCCCCGTCTATGGGGATGCCGGCGATCGCTGGGCCCATATCGACCTCACCGGCAAGTGGCAGCTCGACAACAGCCTGTCCCGCAGCTCGGTCAGCGATCTGGCCGCCTGGGTACGCGATGCCGTCGAGACCCTGTGGGAGGAGTAAGATGCCGACACTGCTACTGCGGCTTCAGGGGCCCCTGCAATCTTGGGGCACCACCAGCCGCTTCGATGAACGCGATACCCAGCTAGAGCCCTCCAAGTCGGGGGTGCTGGGACTGGTCTGCGCCGCTCTGGGACGGGATAGGTGCGAGCCGGTCGACGATCTCGCCGCCCTCATCATGGGCGTGCGAGTAGACAGGGAAGGGGTGGTGCTGCGCGACTATCAGACCGCCACCGGCATCCTGAATGCGGCCGGTAAGGTCGACATGAATCGCACCGTGGTCAGCCCCCGCTACTACCTGAGTGATGCCGCCTTTCTGGTTGGCTTCGAGGGGGAGGCCACCCTGTTGGCGTGTATTCACCAGGCGCTGCGCCACCCCCATTGGCCCCTGAGCCTGGGCCGAAAAGGGTGTCTGCCTTCACCGCCGGTTTACCTGCCAGATGGCTTGCATGAGAGCGATCTCCTGACTGCCTTGCGCAACTATCCCGAGTTGAGCAAAGGGGCAGGGCGTCAGGTACGCCGTCTGCTGCTCGAGGCCAGTGAAGGGGCGGTGCGTCTCGACCAACCCATTGCCCCCTTTGCCGAGCGCCGCTTCGGGCCGCGTTTTGTTACCACCCAGCCCTTGGATCCGCAGGAGGCGCCATGTTCCTGAGCAAACTGATCCTCAACCCCAAAAGCCGGGAGGCGCGTCGGGATCTGGCCAATCCTTATGACCTGCATCGCACTCTGGCCCGGGCCTTCGCGCCCGATGAGCAGACGGCGCCAGAGCGATTCTTGTGGCGCCTCGAGCCCACGGCCAACTGGCAACAGCCACAGCTGTTGGTGCAGTCGCAAACCGCGGGTAACTGGGGGCCGCTGCGCGATCTTCCTTATTACCTGCAAGGAGAGGTGCAAGAGAAGCACTTTGCCCCCGAGCAGTGGCTCGAACCTGAAGGCTCCTATCGCTTTCGCCTGCAGGCCAATCCGACCGTGACCCGGGATGGCAAGCGCCGGGGCCTGTGTCACGAACAAGATCAGCTGGCCTGGCTCGCCCGCCAGGGTGAGCGCCACGGTTTTACCCTGCTACAGGGGGTGGTCAGCGGCTCGACCATGCAGCAGGGACGTAAGGGCGATAGTCGCCTGAGCGTACTGACGGCCACCTTCGAGGGTTATTTAAGGGTGAACGACACCCACGCCCTGTTGGCGGCGCTGCAAGGTGGGATTGGCCCGGCCAAGTCTCTGGGTTGTGGTCTGCTCTCACTGGGTAAAGCCTGATGTTGCCGCCCCTCAAGCCGCTGCCCATCAAGGACCGCCGGGCCATGCTGTTTCTCAAATATGGCCAGCTCGATGTGATCGACGGCGCCTTTGTGCTGGTAGATAAAGAGGGAGTACGCACTCACATCCCCATCGGCACCGTCGCCTGTTTGATGCTCGAACCTGGCACCCGGGTCTCGCACGCCGCCGTCAAGCTGGCGGCCACGGCGGGGACCCTGCTGGTCTGGGTGGGAGAGGCCGGGGTACGCCTCTATGCAGCAGGCCAGCCGGGCGGGGCTCGCTCCGACCGGCTGCTCTATCAGGCCAAGCTGGCCCTCGATGACGATTTGCGTCTCAAGGTGGTGCGCAAGATGTTTGAGCTGCGCTTTGGTGAGCCGCCCCCCAGCCGCCGCTCGGTAGATCAACTGCGCGGCATCGAAGGGGCACGGGTGCGGGAGACCTACAAGCTATTGGCCGCCCGCTATGGGGTGAAGTGGCAGGGGCGGCGCTACGACCCAAAGGATTGGGACAAGGGAGACTTGCCCAATCAATGTATCAGCGCCGCTACCTCCTGCCTCTATGGCATCACGGAGGCAGCTATCCTGGCGGCAGGGTATGCCCCCGCCATCGGCTTTATCCATAGCGGCAAGCCGCTCTCGTTTGTCTATGACATCGCCGACATTATCAAGTTTGAGACAGTGGTGCCCCAGGCTTTCGAGATTGCCGCAAGGGGGGATGCCAACCCGGATCGGGCCGTGCGCCTGGCTTGCCGTGACAGCTTCAACAAGCAGCGCACCCTGGAGAAACTCATCCCGCTTATCGAGGAGGTGCTCTCGGCCGGGGGCATCACCCCGCCAGACGCCCCTGCAGATGCCCAGCCGCCCGCCATCCCCGAACCCGTCGGCATGGGGGATGCCGGTCACAGGAGTCAGTGATGAGCATGCTGGTGGTGATCACCGAGGATGTGCCGCCGCGCCTGCGCGGCCGGCTCGCGGTCTGGTTACTCGAGGTGCGTGCCGGTGTCTATGTGGGAGAGGTGTCGCGCCGGGTGCGAGAGATGATCTGGCAGCAGTGCGAGGCTTTGGTGGAGCAGGGCAATATCGTGATGGCCTGGCCCGCTAATAACGATTCTGGTTTTGACTTTCAAACCCTGGGGACCAATCGCAGGGTGCCGGTGGACCTCGATGGTTGCCGATTGGTCTCTTTTCTACCCATTGAAAATCAATAGCTTAGCGTTCATTAACAATCTGGACTAGTCGGTGGCTTTTTCATGGTTGGAAAAAACCATAAAAATCAATAGCATATGTTAAGTCTGTTCCCCGCGTCCGCGGGGATGAACCGACGGAGAGACCGCATACCGATACCACCAGCTCCTGTTCCCCGCGTCCGCGGGGATGAACCGTTGTGCGCCATAGCCGAGACGCTGAGCGGTCGCTGTTCCCCGCGTCCGCGGGGATGAACCGATTATGGCCCGCTGCGTGCGCGTCAGCTCTTCCTGTTCCCCGCGTCCGCGGGGATGAACCTGGGGGGAGGTGATTCCTGCCCAGCATGCAGTCCTGTTCCCCGCGTCCGCGGGGATGAACCGCCCCCTTGATGATCGCCGTACATTGGCTGATTCTGTTCCCCGCGTCCGCGGGGATGAACCGGAGCGCCGCCGCGCTGCCGTGGTGATGGAGAACTGTTCCCCGCGTCCGCGGGGATGAACCGCAGCTCTTCGGGAGGCTCTCCGGTTTTCAGTGCTGTTCCCCGCGTCCGCGGGGATGAACCGCCAAGCGCCTTCCAGGCTGGAGTTGCCGGAGTCTGTTCCCCGCGTCCGCGGGGATGAACCGCGCAAACAGCGGGCCTTTGCCATAGGCGTTAACTGTTCCCCGCGTCCGCGGGGATGAACCGCCAGTGGGGTGCAGGATGAACTGCTGGCGGGACTGTTCCCCGCGTCCGCGGGGATGAACCGCGCCGTGCTGTGCGTCGCAATCTGTGGGGAATCTGTTCCCCGCGTCCGCGGGGATGAACCGGCATCCAGATCGAGCCGCAGCCCCGCTCGGTCCTGTTCCCCGCGTCCGCGGGGATGAACCGCGGCTGGAGTTTATCAAGGGCCGCCGCGTCTACTGTTCCCCGCGTCCGCGGGGATGAACCGACCTGAATCGTCTTGAGGAATGTCGTCATACTCTGTTCCCCGCGTCCGCGGGGATGAACCGCAATACCAAGGGGGCGCTATGGCAGATTTAGACTGTTCCCCGCGTCCGCGGGGATGAACCGTCAGGGCAGAATCTTGGTCGTACTGGAAAATTCTGTTCCCCGCGTCCGCGGGGATGAACCGATGTCCATCGCCAGCTCGGGCAGATGACGCTGCTGTTCCCCGCGTCCGCGGGGATGAACCGTCCTTGATCCAGTTCATCACGGTAGTGACCAGCTGTTCCCCGCGTCCGCGGGGATGAACCGGACGTGATCCGCTCGGCCATTTACGACAGCGGCTGTTCCCCGCGTCCGCGGGGATGAACCGATCTGGAGGCCCTGGATCATGACTGAAACGATCTGTTCCCCGCGTCCGCGGGGATGAACCGATCGCCCATTTCACTCTGTACACGGTCAATCTCTGTTCCCCGCGTCCGCGGGGATGAACCGAGTAACCGTCCCATCTTCTTCGGCCTCGGTAACTGTTCCCCGCGTCCGCGGGGATGAACCGAACTCGCCCCTGCGTTCGACATACCCAACGCCCTGTTCCCCGCGTCCGCGGGGATGAACCGCTGGTCTATCTCGGCCTTGATGGCCGGGGTGACTGTTCCCCGCGTCCGCGGGGATGAACCGGTTATCGAGACGGCCCCACCTAGACGGGTTGCCTGTTCCCCGCGTCCGCGGGGATGAACCGATCTCCTACGAAGGGCGGCGCGGCTGCCCTGACTGTTCCCCGCGTCCGCGGGGATGAACCGGAGATCGAGTGGTGCAGCCGGGAGCGGGATCGCTGTTCCCCGCGTCCGCGGGGATGAACCGGTCGCCATCGGCAGCTTTGAGAGCCTGCTGACCTGTTCCCCGCGTCCGCGGGGATGAACCGGCAGCAGCAAGCGCGGCCCTGGCTGGCGATATCTGTTCCCCGCGTCCGCGGGGATGAACCGCTCTTTGAAACGCCTGGCTTTAGAGTGAATCTCTGTTCCCCGCGTCCGCGGGGATGAACCGTCCATTACCTTGTCACCGAATTTGGAAAGGTACTGTTCCCCGCGTCCGCGGGGATGAATCGTTTGACGGCCGAATTGGTAACGCCTGTAATGGCTGTTCCCCGCGTCCGCGGGGATGAACCGCTCGTTGGCACTTACTCCACTATCGGGGCTCTCTGTTCCCCGCGTCCGCGGGGATGAACCGATGAACAACTTCACAGCGCTGATGTCGTATGACTGTCTGTTCCCCGCGTCCGCGGGGATGAACCGGATGCTGACTCCCTCGCTGACTGTTATCGAAACTGTTCCCCGCGTCCGCGGGGATGAACCGATGGCGAATAGCACCCGCAAATGCAAAAAATGCTGTTCCCCGCGTCCGCGGGGATGAACCGCATGATTGCCGTGTCGCCTTCGGTGCCGTCGCCTGTTCCCCGCGTCCGCGGGGATGAACCGAGTAAAACTGATCTGAAGCGTGTCTTGCCACACTGTTCCCCGCGTCCGCGGGGATGAACCGATGGAATGGCATAGGCGCGGCAATGAGGCCGACTGTTCCCCGCGTCCGCGGGGATGAACCGGTGGTTGACATCCTCGTCTATGGCCGCGCCGTCTGTTCCCCGCGTCCGCGGGGATGAACCGTGCAGTCTACGCTCTGCATTTTCGGGAGCTACCTGTTCCCCGCGTCCGCGGGGATGAACCGGCCTGCAGGTGGAGAAGATTATCGAGGTGGCTCTGTTCCCCGCGTCCGTGCGGGGATGAACCGGCATCAGACCGGATAGAGGTGGTGCTGGACGCCTGTTCCCCGCGTCCGCGGGGATGAACCGATTGTCGTCAGTACCAACGGTATGCCCAGGTTCTGTTCCCCGCGTCCGCGGGGATGAACCGACGGCTGACTATGTTGACCTGCTGCCAACCAACTGTTCCCCGCGTCCGCGGGGATGAACCGTGTTACCGATTTATTCGGGTTTGATCCTGAATCTGTTCCCCGCGTCCGCGGGGATGAACCGGTTCATTATATCGGAGTCGCTCGACGTTACGGCTGTTCCCCGCGTCCGCGGGGATGAACCGCGATACCGCCGCGAGGACTATCAAGCAATCGACTGTTCCCCGCGTCCGCGGGGATGAACCGATAGCAGCCAACAGCTCAACGCTGCATATTCCGGCCGATCATGAACACCAATTCCGATTCAACGTGAACACCATTTCCGGACCAATGTGAACGCTCATTCCGGTTCAACCTGAACACTTTGCCCCTCCTTTCCGGAAACAGTGTTCAACATCCCGGAATCACTGTTCACATTCACCGGAATCATCCTTAACGCATTGATTTAAAAACCTTTGATACGCTCTCCCTTTTGCCAGGGAAGAGCCTATGTCTGCCAAGAGGATTGCAATGCGTAAAATTCGTGAAGTGCTGCGACTGCGGCTGGAAGCTGACCTCTCTGTTCGCCAAATCAGTATCTGTACCAAGGTCAGTGTCGGCTCCATCCAGAAACTCCTCAAAAGTGCCCAGGCGCTCGGCCTTACTTGGCCCTTACCTACCGAGCTTGATGATGGCCGACTGGCTGCCCTGTTCTATCCGCAGGCCGATACCACCATCTCGGCCCGCCATGTTGTGCCGGATTGGCCCTCTGTCCATCAGGAGCTCAAGCGCAAGGGGGTCTCCAAACAGCTGCTCTGGGAGGAGTACACCCAGCGCTATCCCAATAGCTGTTACAGCTACTCCCAGTTCTGTGACCGTTACAAGTCCTGGTGTCAGTTGCAAAAGCGCTCCATGCGCCAGATCCACAAGGCGGGGGAAAAGCTCTTTATCGACTACTGCGGGCCCACGGTGCCCATCGCCTCGCCCTCCACGGGTGAGGTCCGTCAGGCACAAGTCTTTGTCGCCGTGCTCGGTGCGTCCAACTACACCTTTGCCGAGGCCACCTGGTCCCAGTCACTGCCGGACTGGCTGCAAAGCCATGTCCGTGCCTTTGAGTTTTTCGGCGGGACACCGGTACTGCTGATCCCCGACAACCTCAAGAGCGGTGTCAGCAAGGCTTGCCGATACGATCCCGAGCTCAACCCCAGCTACCAGCAGTTGGCCGAGCACTATCAGGTGGCGGTGATGCCAGCTCGCCCTTACAAGCCTAAGGACAAAGCCAAGGCCGAGGTGGGTGTGCAGATCGTCGAGCGCTGGATCCTGGCTCGCCTACGCCATCAGACCTTCTTCTCGCTTGCCGAGCTAAACCAGTGCATCCGGGCTTTGTTGAATGAGCTCAACGAGCGCCCGTTCAAGCAGCTGCCCGGTAACCGACGCGAGGCGTTTGAGCAGTTGGACCGCCCGGCACTGGGGTCACTACCGGTGCATCCCTATCGCTATGTCGCCATCAAAACGGTCAAGGTCAACATCGACTATCACGTCAGCTATGAGCAGCACCATTACTCGGTGCCGCACCAGTATGTGGGTCAGCAACTGGAGCTCCATGCGGGCGATACCCTGCTTCAGGTCTATCACCAGCAACAGCTGGTCGCGAGCCATCCGCGTAAAACCATCCCGGGGATGAGCACACTCCCTGAGCACATGCCGGAACGTCACAGCAAGCAGCAACGCTGGACGCCAGGGCGTCTTAAGCAGTGGGCTGCCGACATCGGACCGGGCACCTTGTGCTGGGTTAGCGAACGGCTGGCAGAGAAAGCCCATGCCGAGCAGGCATACCGACTCTGCCTGGGACTGCTGAGTCTTAGCCGGGAGTATCCGCCATCACGAGTCGAAGCCTGTTGCCAGCTGGCCAACCGGGAAGGACTGGTGCGGCTCAAGCAGCTCAAGTCGGTGCTGACCAGTGGCCGCGACCAACTGTCCGCAAGTCCGCTCAGTTATCCAGAACTGCCGCAAGAGCACGAGAACATCCGCGGCCCCCAGAGCTTCCACTAAAGAGGATACGTCCCATGACCCAACAAACGCTGACCCGCTTGAGACACCTGAAACTGACCGGCATGGCGGATGCCGTGCAACAACAACTGGAACAGGCAAGTACCTACGAAGGGCTGCCCTTCATC
>NZ_JALIHH010000286.1:0-295 GCF_022869435.1 Aeromonas sp. LsrichE-8G | reverse complement strand
GCTGTCTCCAAACACACCACCACCATCACCCTGCTGTCGCCGTGCATCATATTGATATTGCCTCCTTCTGGCCAGGTTATACCGTCATCGCCCAAGCGCTTTCTGCCAACCATCACACCCTGTTTACCCTTGAGCCTCGCGCCGACCTGTTGCCCCGTTGTCGCCGATGCCTGCAACCCACGCCATTGATCCACGACCAACGTATCCGCCGGGTGCGTGAGCGAGACCTATTTGACCGACAAGTCTGGTTACAACTGCCTGTTCGCCGCGTCGACTGTCTGCGCTGTGGTCGCGT
>NZ_JALIHH010000039.1:0-4271 GCF_022869435.1 Aeromonas sp. LsrichE-8G | reverse complement strand
CCTCTTCCGCAGCGCGAGCTTCGGCGGCAATACGAGCTTCTTCCGCAGCACGGGCTTCGGCAGCGATGCGAGCCTCTTCCGCAGCGCGGGCTTCGGCAGCAACACGAGCCTCTTCCGCAGCGCGGGCTTCGGCAGCAATACGGGCCTCTTCCGCGGCACGGGCTTCGGCGGCAACACGGGCTTCTTCTGCGGCGCGGGCTTCGGCGGCAATACGGGCTTCTTCCGCGGCACGAGCCTCGGCGGCAATACGGGCTTCTTCTGCGGCGCGATCCTCGGCGGCAACACGGGCTTCTTCTGCGACCTGAGCTTCGGTTGATATCAAAGCCTCATTGACGATGACGGGCTCCAGCTCGCCCTCCGGCTCTTCCACAACCAGGGGGCCTTCGTCAGGGCCGCTCAGCGGCGCTTCGGGCTTGGCGGCGGGGGCATCAGCCGGGGCAACATCGGCGACAGGCGCAGGAACAGCGGCGGCCTGCGACTCGACTACCGCCGGGGTAGCGTCGGGCGCCTGCGATGGAACGGCCTCAGCCTCTTCTTTCTTGCGGCCGAAACCCAGCCAGGAAAACAAACCTTTTGCCATCTAAAAATACTCACATCAAAGGCTGACTGCTAAGATAGCCGTCCCTCGGCGGGTCGGCATAAAAATGAACCGCCTTATACTATCACTTTATTTTCTGACGACGAAACGCGATGCCCAGAGTGAAATCCAGCCGTAACAGCCCGAGCAAGAGCCCGGCCCCCCAGGGGCGAGCGGGCGTGGTACGAATCATCAGCGGCCAATGGAAGGGGCGCAAACTCCCCGTCAGGGATGTGGAAGGGCTCAGGCCCACCACGGATCGCGTCAAGGAGACCATCTTCAACTGGCTGGCTCCCCACGTGCGCGGTACCCGCTGCCTGGATCTGTTCGCCGGCAGCGGCGGGCTGGGGCTGGAAGCCTTGTCCCGCTATGCCGAACAGGTCACCCTGATCGAGATGGACAGAGGCGCCGCCGACCAGCTCAAGAAGAACCTGACGACCCTGGGCAGCAGCCAGGGGCAGGTGATCCAGGCCGATGCCGTGAGCTGGCTGCAAGGCCCGGCCACCCCCTTCGATCTGGTCTTTCTGGACCCACCGTTTCGTCGCGAGCTGCTGCCCCAGGTGTGCGAGCTGCTGGAGCAACGCGGCTGGCTGGCATCCGATGCCCTCATCTATCTGGAGCGGGAAAAAGAGATGGTCGATCTGGCGCTGCCCGCCAGCTGGAAACTACTCAAGGACAAGCAGGCTGGTCAGGTCTGCTATCAGCTCTATCTGCGGGACACCAAGCATGATGCTGCGGTTTAAAGGGGAGATGGGCACAGTCCCCTTCTCCGTCAATTTGGACAACGGCTCAAGGACAAGCAGGTCGATCACATCAGGCCTGCTATCAACTCTATGTACGGGAGGTAAACGATGAAGCGGGTGTTTAATCTGTTGGCGATGGGGGTGCTGCTGTTCTTCTGGTTCGGTGTGGCACTCGCCCTGCTGGGCACCCTGCCGGGCAAACTGAACGGCTTTCTGCCGGTGTGCGGCGTCATCGTGATATTGATGCACTGGGTACAGGCCAGCATGATCAAGGCGGCATGCAAACCCTACTTCGCTGTCACTCGTCTCGAATTCACCCAGGTGCTGATCTTCGGGGTGTTCGGCATGATGGATATCCGCACCAAGCTGCAGGCCATCATAGACGCCAGGAAGAAGGGAGAGACTCCCCCCAGGGCCGACTAGGCCCCCCCCGGCCCGACCAGAAGGAGTGATTCGTCACTCCTTCTGCGTTTTTCCGAGGCTGATTCCCAGCTTGATGGAGAGAGCGGCGAGCAGCAGCAGCATGGCAATGAGGGAGAAGAAGTTGCTGCCAAGCTCGGGGTACTGCACCTTGACCAGGGCAGAATGGCCGAACACGCCGATAAAGAAGCAGAGCAGGATGCAGCTGGGTGTGTTGCCCACCATGGGCTCATGGCGATAGTGCTGATAGAGCTGGCTGGCCGCCAGCAACAGGGCGATGAGGGGGTAGAAGGAGAAGGGAACGACCGACTCCGTCAAGGCCGACAGGAAGGCATCGCCACAGATACCGATCAGCAGGGCCAGCACCAGGGGCTTCTTCGGAATCGCGTTCGGTTCATGCATGAGGCTGTCCATCCTTGCGTTATGTGAGAGATTCGTGGCGCTTGCGGTTCTGCACCTCGGCGCCCATGGCGATCATCCGCAACTGGCTGATGGTGCGCTCCGACAGTGCCTTGCACTCTTCCGGGGTCATGTCGAGGGCGTCTGCACCGGCGCTGAAGACGATGGTCACCATGGCCTCCGCCTGGATATAGGCCTCTTCCCGTGGCGCCTGCGTGGTGGCTTCCAGATAATCGGTCAGCTCGGCGATGAAGTGCTGGATCTCCCGAGCCACCGCCTGACGGAATGCAGCCGAGGTGCCGGAGCGCTCGCGCAGCAGTAGCCGGAAGATGTTCGGGTTGTTTTCGACGAATTCCATGAAGGTCTGCACCGAGGTGCTGATGACGCTGCCACCACCGGCAATGCGCTGGCGCGCCTGGCGCATCAGTTGGCGCAGGGTCAGCCCTCCCTCGTCCACCAGCGTCAGCCCCAGCTCTTCCATGTCCCGAAAGTGGCGATAGAAGGAGGTCGGCGCTATGCCCGCCTCTCTGGCCACTTCCCGCAGGCTGAGGTTGGAGAAACTGCGGTTGGCGCAGAGTTGACTGAACGCCGCCTCGATCAGCGTACGCCGGGTTTTTTCTTTTTGTTGCGCGCGAATACCCACGAAAACAGTCACCTTGAGATTAGCGAGGCCAGATGATAACCCGAAGGCGGGGCCGGGATCAGGTTTGTCTCCGACTTTTTTACCATTGACCCGCATTCCGGCTCAATGGAGAATAGTGAACAGCTGTTCGCTGAAAGGAGCCGAGTGAAATGGACCGCCCCCCGATCATCATGACCAACACCCTGCTGTTCGCCCTCTCCGGGCTGACGGCACTGATAGCGGTCCCCTGGTATGGACTGAGCCAGGGCTACGACCTCTGGCAGTGGCTCTGCTTCCTGCTGCTGTTCTGCTATTGCGGCATCTCCATCACCGCCGGCTACCACAGGCTCTGGTCCCACAAGGCCTACAAGGCGCACCCGGCCCTGCAATGGATCTTCGCCATCGGAGGCGCGCTCGCCCTGCAGAACTCGGCGCTGCACTGGTCCTCGGATCATCGCCGCCACCACCGCCACGTGGATGACAACCAGAAGGATCCCTACAGTGCGGGTCGCGGCTTCTGGTACTCCCACATCGGCTGGATGCTGCGGGAATACCAGCGCGATACCTACCACGACTACAGCAATGTGCGCGACCTGCAAAACAACCCCGTGGTCGCCTTCCAGCACAGGCACTATCTCGCCCTGGCTCTGGTCACCAACATCGGCATTCCGCTGCTGCTCGGCCTCCTGCACGGGGATTTGCTCGGCATGATGCTGCTGGCTGGGGTGCTGCGCATGGTGATGACCCATCACACCACCTTCTTCATCAACTCCCTGGCCCACATCTGGGGCAGCCAGCCGTTCACGGATCGCAACAGCGCCCGGGACAACGGCATCCTGGCCTTCTTCACCTTTGGCGAGGGCTATCACAACTTCCATCACCTGTTCGAGAACGACTACCGCAACGGCATTCAGTGGTGGCAGTTCGATCCCACCAAGTGGCTGATCCGCACCGCCGCCTGGTGCGGGCTCGCCAAAGACCTGAGATCCTGCCCGGAGGAACGCATCGAGCAGGCCAGGCTGGAGATGCAACTCAAGCGCGCCCAGGCCAGAGTGCACCAGCAGGACGACAGGGAACGCTGGCAGGCACTGCTGCAGGAGGAGTACGACAAGCTGAGCCTGCAGATCCAGCACTACTATGCCAGCCGCAAGTCACTGCTGGAGCAGCGCAAGCGCACAGCCCTCGCACGCTACGACAGGCTCAGGCTGCAACTGGAGTACCGCACATTGCGAGACGGTTTCCTCGTTGCCAAGCGCAACTGGAGTCGTCTGCTGGCGGGCCTCGCCTGATCGCCGAGACATCACGCAAAAGACCGCCAGCAGGCGGTCTTTTTGATTGGGCAAGCAGACGGCGGGCATAAAAAATGGTTCATCGCGGCTTTCCGGGGAAGGCCGCCTTGATTTTCAGAAAAAAGTATTCTGAGTCCCTAAATCCATATGCCATACGCTTTATCACTTTGATCTTGTTGTTCACCCCTTCCAGCACACTCGTGTGCATCGGGTAGTTTGCA
>NZ_JALIHH010000285.1:0-307 GCF_022869435.1 Aeromonas sp. LsrichE-8G | reverse complement strand
TAAGAAGTTGCTTGAGGTACTGGGTTGCATTGATAATAGTCATGGCTTCGGGCGTGTCGGTTTTTTTTGCGATTAAATCAGATCACAAACGAAGCCTTTTTTCTATCTATTTCAATTGGTTGTAGCTAAAGATCCTGTACATGAGCGCTGGTTACCTTTAGGTATCTATTCACCAGGACGGGGTTGACGGCATCAGTTCTGCCGGGATGGGATAATCTGTCTTCTCGATGCACGCCCTGACCACGGCCCTCAACCACTCCTGTGGGCAGCGGCCCAATCGCTTGCCGGTCTCCACCAACGACAGGAT
>NZ_JALIHH010000284.1:0-9204 GCF_022869435.1 Aeromonas sp. LsrichE-8G | reverse complement strand
CGTAATGAATTTCTGGACTTGAGAGGTGCTTACAGCAAACCCGTACTCTGGTCACGCTCTTACTTTGCGGGCTCTTGCGGCGGAGCACCGTTGGAGGTGATCAAGCAATACATTCAAAACCAGCGGGGCTGACGCCCCGGCGAAATCCCCCTCCCACCTACGTCGGAGGGAGTCCCCTTTCGCATTTAAGATGGGTCCTCCGTGAAACGAGCTGCCAGTGTAGCGGGCCGCCGCCGCTTTGACAGCACCGGGATCACAACCTCGGGGTTTCCTTTGCATCAGGCATGATGGCGGGAGCGCTCGCCCTTGGGGTCAGGGCAGGGTCACTCGGAAGGGGCGACCACGGCCTCCTCTCCCCTGGCGGTGCGTTTCAGTTGCCCCATGAATTGCTTGAAATGGGGGAGAAACCCCTTGAACAGCTCCTCTTTGCGATGCTGCATCATGACTTCGCCAAACAGCTTCAACCCGACGATAAACGCCTGATGTTCCTGCTCCGACATGGCCAGCTTCCCCTTGCTGAGCGCCAGGATGGCAAAGATGTCGTCGTGATTCTGGCAGTCGAACTGCAACGGGGGCACCTCGCGGTCCAGCGCCTGGACCTGTACACGATAGCTGTGTGGCATCTTTCATCTCCTCTCGGGCTGGGCTTTTGCCCATATGGTTGATAAAATCAATTAAATCCTTTTAAGTTGACTTTATCAACCATGAAGTTATCAAACCGCCTCTTCCGGATCCTCGATCAGTACAAAATCGCCATGACCCAGCATTTCCGGGCACAGCAGATCGCCCTTAGCCCCCTCCATTACAAGGTGCTGCAACTGATCCATGCGCTGGATCCCGCCACGCCGCAGCTCATCGCGCAGCGGTCGGGCCGCGACAAGGCGCAGGTGACGCGCCTGCTGCAGGAGATGGAGAAACAGGGGCTCATCGAGAAGCGGCCCCATCCCACTGACAGACGCAGCATCTGTCTGGCCTTGACCCCGCTGGCCTGCGAGCGGGTCAACCAGGGGGAGCAGGAGGCCGCACGGCTCGACGAACGGCTGTGTTCCCTGCTGACGCCGACGGAGATAGCGCAGTTGCAGCAACTGCTGGACAAGATAGAAAAAGGGCTTGAGTCGACCGGTTAGGGTCAGCGTCAGGGGGTCCGCTGCCTGATTTGTGGCCAACCAGCACGGCCTGCGCTGGCGGCGCCTTGTGAGCCACTCCCGGAGATGGTATCACTGGCCCCACTCTCCCCTTCCCGCCGAGGCGCCATCGTGATCACCCTGATTAAAGAGTCCGACCAGTTGAAAATGCCCTGGAAGAACAGGCAGGGCACCACGGCCCAGATCCTGATCTCCCCCCCTGGTTCGACCCTGGACAAGCTCGACTTTGACTACCGGCTGAGCTCAGCCCCCATCAAGGAAGCGGGGAGTTTCTCCCGCTTTCCCGGCTACCAGCGCATCCTGCTGCCCGTCAGCGGTGCCGGTTTCGTGCTCAACGGCCACCCCTACGCCACCTTCGAGGCAGCCCACTTCAGCGGGGATGACGAGACCCGCTGCGAGCTGCTGAAAAAAGAGGTGACGGATCTCGGGCTCATCTACCACCCGGCGCGCATCAGCGCCAACGTGCGGGTGCTGAACCTGCCCTTCCCCCTCAGCCTCACCCTGGAGACGGACAAGTGCTACCTCTGCCACCTGCTGGAGGGCCAGCTCACCGTGCAGGGGCAACAGGTCGCACCGGGAGAGACCCTGGTGGTGCAAGGGGAGGAGAGCATCCGCTTCGAGTGCGGCAAGAAGACCACCCTCGCCTTCTTTACCCTGCAGCCCAAGCAGGCCGCCGTTTAACGCCGAGGGGCACGGCCCCCGCTGTCGAGGCAGGCCTGCATGGTGTCATAGGGGGTATAGTGCCTGGTGCGGCTGTAGTAGGTGCCGCCCTTGGGGTGACAGATGCCGCTCCGGCTCTTCTTCACCGGGGGCTCGGCGGCCAGCGCGATGGCACACAGCAGCATCAGGCAACAGCCAAGCATCCGTTTCACTGCGTTCATGCTCTCTTTTCCGAAGGGGCGTAGGCGGGCCACTGGCCCATTTGCGGCCTATTCTACGCCGCTCATCTCCTTGCCACCCCAGACCAGATCATGAAAGCACCGCGACGCAGCGCAAGCGAAGACAAAAAAGCCGGGCCCCTCCCGGCTTTTGCTTGTGCTGGCGGCGACACGACCCTTGGCACTACCCCACCTTGAAGCTGCCCTTCATCAGGGCGAAGTGGCCCGGGAAGGAGCAGAAGAAGGTGAGATCCTTGCCCGCCAGGCCGTCGGTCTTGAAGGTGACGCTGGTGCTCTCGCCGCCCCCCACCAGCTTGGTGTGGGCCAGGATCCTGGGGTCATCCTTGGGCAGGTAGTCGTGATCGACCCCGGCGCTCATGCCGGCGGTGGCGATGGCCTGATAGTCGGCGGTGTTGGCCAGCACCCAGTTGTGGCCCATGTTGGCCACCGGCAGCTTGCCCGTGTGATTGAGGGTCACCGTCACCTCCTTGCAGGTGGCCGGCACGCTCATCCCCGTCTGGTTGAACTGCATGGCGTCATTGCCTTCGATCACCAGTGCGCACTCGTCGGCCAGGACCGGGGTGGCGAGGGAGCCAAGAAGCAGCAGGGTTAACACCTTTTTCATCACGTTCTCCTTTGATTGACGAAGGATGACAGCACAGGCATCTCGCCCCCGTGGGCGCGACCCGCAAAGATGCTGTCAGGATCGATCTTCATTGTATTCAAATGTCACCGAAGGACGACCGCTTTTGGGCCAGCCTGCGAGCCCGGTCACTTCTTTTCTCCCGACCCCGGGCCCAAAGCGGGTTGATCAAATTCCCCTCCGGCTTAATTATTTGCGGCCTTCCCGCCCACGGCCACTCGCCAACACCGCAGCCGTTGGCTAAGCTGCTCCCCCGTCGATGACTCCCGCGAGAATGAGAGATGAAGTTCCCCTTTGCGCCTGCGCTGGCGCGCACCCTGCTGCTCTCCCTGATCCTGCTGCTTGGCGCCTGCCAGCCGGCCCCGACCCAGACCCGCATCCAGGGCAACACCATGGGCACCTATTATGCGGTGACCCTGAGCGACCCCTTCCCCGGCGGACAGGGGGCACTGCATCAGGAGGTGGAGGCGCTGCTGGCACGCCTGAACAAGGAGATCTCCACCTATGATCCGGGCTCCCTCATCTCCCGCTTCAATCAGGGAACGGGGCAGCCCCCCCAGGTCATCCCGGCCACCATGGCGAAGATTGTGCAACAGGGCATTGACGCCGGGCACCTCACCCGGGGGGTTCTCGATGTCACCGTGGGGCCCCTGGTCAATCTGTGGGGATTCGGGCCGGACAAGCGCCCGGTCAGGCGGCCCAGCGCAGAGCAGATCGCCAAGGCGCGGGAGCGGGTCGGCATCGACAAGCTCACCCTGACCCCCGAGGGGGATCACTTCCTGCTCGGCAAGGCCATCCCAGACCTCTATCTGGATCTCTCCACCCTGGGCGAGGGTGCGGCCTCCGACGAGATAGCCGGGCTGCTGGAGCAAAAAGGGGTCCACAACTACCTCATCGAGGTGGCGGGGGCGGTGCGCAGCAAGGGGCACAACGACAAGGGCAATCCCTGGCGGGTGGCCATCGTCGAGCCCTCGGACAGACCGGGCGCCATCGAGGATGTGGTGACCCCGAACGGCATGGCGGTGAGCACCGCCGGCAGCTATCGCAACTATTACGAGCTCGACGG
The DNA here is from genome assembly GCF_022869435.1 of Aeromonas sp. LsrichE-8G. Taxonomy (NCBI): domain Bacteria; kingdom Pseudomonadati; phylum Pseudomonadota; class Gammaproteobacteria; order Aeromonadales; family Aeromonadaceae; genus Aeromonas; species Aeromonas sp. LsrichE-8G. The sequence goes on along the minus strand of NZ_JALIHH010000284.1, from coordinate 5,472 downwards.
CAAGCGCTACTCCCACATCATCGATCCTGCCACCGGCGAGCCCGTGACCCACAAGCTGGTCTCCGCCACCCTCATCACCCCCACGGCCCTGGAGGCCGATGCCCTCGACACCGCCCTCATGGTGATGGGTCCCGAGCGGGCGATGGCCTTTGCCAGGGAGCACAAGCTGGCGGTCTATCTCATCGAGAAGACCGCCACGGGCTTTGCCGCCAGCCACACCCCCGAGTTTGCCCCCTATCTGGTGCGCAAGCAGCCCTGAATGACGAGGCCCCGCAGTGCGGGGCCTCGTTCACTGACCGCCTATTCGATGGGGATGCGGTGGGGCGCTGGGCTGGCCGCCTGCTTGGGCAGGCGCAGGGTGAGGATGCCGTTGTCAAAGCGGGCGCTCACCTGCTCTGGCGACACCTCCACCGGCAGCTCGACGCTGCGCGACACGCTGCCATAGTAGCGCTCGCTGCGCAGGGCCCGTTCATCCTTGCTCTGGCTGTCAAACTGGCGGATCTCCGCCTTCAGGGTCACCAGCTTGCCGTGCACGTCCACGTGGATGTCCTCCTTCGCCACCCCGGGCAATTCCGCCAGCAGCAGGTAGTCATCCCCGCTCTCCCGCAGATCCAGCTTGATCTGGCCGGGCAACGGGTCCCCGTGCAGGGGACGGATGTAGAAGCCGGAGGCCATGTCGTGGAACAGGTCATCAAACAGGCTGGTGCGACTCGGTAGCAAACTCATCTGATCCCTCCTTGTGAGCGGGCAAGGGAGCAGACGGGCACCCTGCCCTCTGCTGCCTCCCGCATGCTGACGCTCTTCAAGTCTAAAAACCGGGACAGCGCCTGCCAGTGCCAACTCGCCTTCCATTGACCGGGATCAAAGGCAAGACACCCTTTTTTTCACCCAAGGTCTGCGGGAAAAACCGGGGGGCCTCCCCATGTGCAATTGCCTGCCTGCGGACTTTGGTGGCACACTTCTCCCACCAGCCCGTAGCGCCTTGATGCCAGACAGATGCAGACACCGGACTCCGTACCCGAGAAGAAACCCCAGCCCAAGCCCAAGCGCATCCTGCTGGTCAACGAACAGCGTTCCTTCCAGATGATGATGAAGGCGATGCTGATCAACATCGGCATCAACCGCATCACCTACACCAACTCCGCCGACGAGGCGCGCCGCCGCTGCCAGAAAGAGAGCTTCGACATCTATCTGCTCGACTATGAGCTGGGGGCGGGCGAGAACGGCCGCCAGTTGCTGGAAAGCCTGCGGGATCAGCAACTCATTCCGCCCCAGAGCGTGGTGATCATGGTCAGCAGCGACGGCTCCCGCGCCATGGTGCTGAGCGCGCTGGAAGCCGAGCCCGACGAATACCTGATGAAGCCCTTCTCCCAGGAGCAGTTCTCGTTTCGTCTCAAACGCGCCCTCGCCCGGCACCAGGCGCTGGAGAGCGTCTTCAGCGCCCTCACCCGGGACGATCTGCCCGCCCTGGTGGAGGCCTGTGCCAAACAGGCGGACGCAGTGCCCCGCTTTGCCAACTTCTGCCGCTGCCTGCAGGCCGACACCCAGCTCAAGCTGGGCCAGGCCAAGGAGGCCCGCAGCCTGATGCGCCAGCTGCTGGCGGGGCAGGAGAACAGCTGGGCTCGCCTCACCCTGGGCAAGGCGTGCCATACCCTGGGTCTGCACGAGGAGGCGGTGAGCCACCTGCAAGCCACCCTGAAACACACCCCCCTGATGGTGGAGGCCTACCTCTGGCTCGCGGAGTCCCTGCTGGCGCTGGGCAATGACGAGCAAGCCCAGCAGGAGCTGCGCCGGGCGGTGGACATCTCTCCCCAGTCGGTGCAGCTCTCCCGCCGTCTGGCGGAGGTGTGCCTGCAACGGCACGACTACGCCCAGGCCAAGGACGTGCTGCTCGCCCTCATCGACTTGTCGCGCAACTCCATCCACCGCACGCCGCATTATCTCGGGGCCTATATCCAGACCCTCACCTTGTACGCCCTCAACAGCAACGACGGCTACCACATCGCCAACCTGCAAAAGCAGGTGAACTCCGCCCTGTCGCGCATCCGCGACTCCCTGATGATGTCGGAGTTCAACTACCCGGTGTTCGAGCAGATCTGCCAGGCCCGGGTGCGCATCGCCCTGGGGGAGCTGCTCAAGGGCAAGAAGATGCTCTATCGCGCCAACCAGAACTGGCTGGACGAGCCCGCCACCATGCCTCCGGCTCTCCTTGGCGAGACCATACTCGCCCTCTATCAGCTCGGGGAGTTCGAGTACGCCGAGAGCCTGCAACCCCTGCTGGCGGAGGATGAGGATCGGCTGCTCACCACCTGCATCCAGGTAACCCGGGATGACAAGACGGTGCAGGAGCGGCGCCAGCGCTATCAGCAGCTCAACGATCTGGGCATCAAGGCCTATCAGGCCGGAGAGCTGGAGCAGGCCCTCGGCCACTTTCGCGAGGCCCTGCGCCGGGCGCCCGCCAATACCGGCGCCGCCCTCAACAAGATCCAGGTGCTGCTGCAACTCATGCAGAAGAACCGCAAGAGCCCGGAGTTTGGCGCCGAGTGCAAGGAGACCCTGGAGGTGCTGGAGGGCATCCCCCTCAACCCCGCCCAGCAGGAACGTTTTCGCAAGCTGCGCCAGGAATATCATCAGCACAGCTGATATCCCCCCTCCTCCCCTCACCTATGCTGATACTGACTCAGGGAAGGGAGGGGCAACACCATGGCAATGTGCCGATACCTGGTGGCCGATGGCCGCCACTGCACCGAAGAGGCAGGGGATCATGATCTCTGCCGCTGGCACGACCCCGCTGCGGCCCACAACACCCCTGATACCGCCCAGGCGCTGGAGCGCTATGTGCGCCAGGGAGGCCTGTGCCACGGCCTGCAACTGGCCCGCGCCGAGCTGGCGGATCTCAACCTGGTGAACAGGCAGGGTCCGGAGGGATTCTTGCTGGAGCAGTGCAACCTCTATCGCGCCAACCTGCGGGGGGCCCATCTCTACGGCATTCGCATCAAGGGCGGCAGCCTGATGAAGGCCGATCTGAGCGAAGCGAACCTCCACTGCGCCACCCTCGACGACGTCAACCTGCTCGGCATCCGCTGGAAGAACACCCGCCTCGACAACCTGGAGACGGGCAAGCGGCTGATGCAGGACAGAAAGGGGCGCCGCGAGCGGGACCCGGCACAGGTCCGCGTCTGGTTCAAGGAGGCGGAGGAGACCTACCGGGATCTGCGCAAGGCCTCGGAGACCCAGGGCATCTTCACCATGTCCGGTCGCTACATCCAGCAGGAGCTCACCATGCGCCGCCTGCAGATGCCGTTCTGGTCCTACCGCCGCTTCGCCTCCTGGATAGTGGATCTCTTCTGCGGTTACGGCGAGGCCCCCATGCGGGTGGTGCTCTTCTCCCTGCTGCTCATCGTCATCTGCAGCATTTTTTACTTCTTCTGCGGCCTCAACTTCGCGGGCACCCACCTCATCTATCGCCCGGACGCTCCTCTGGAGCAGAACGCCATCTTCCTGATGGAGTGCCTCTACTACAGCGTGGTGACCTTCACCACGCTGGGGTATGGGGACTTCACCCCGGTGGGGTTGTCGCGGATCTTCGCCGCCTTCGAAGCCTTTACCGGCAGCTTCACGCTGGCACTGTTCGTGGTGGTGTTTGTCAAGAAGATGACCCGCTAGAAACCTGTCCACGATCTTGCTGGGAAGCCGCTTCCAAGGCTCATGTGCTGCTCGCTTATGTGTCGCCAGGCGCTTCCATGTATACATATGCACTCAGGCTCCTCTGCTGCGCGTCACCTTGCTGACAGACTCTCGCGACAGATCGTGAACAGATTACCGAGCCGCTGCGCCAGTCACAGCCCCCGAACTTGCATCCATCGCGGATTCCTAGTCCAATAAGCGACGAACAAAAACGACATGAGCACCCCGAACATGAAGATCATCTCTTTCAATATCAATGGCCTGCGCGCCCGTCTTCATCAGTTGCAAGCCCTTATCGACAAGCACCAGCCGGACGTGATCGGCCTGCAGGAGATCAAGGTGCACGACGAAGCCTTCCCGGTCGCGGATGTGGAGGCCATGGGCTACCACGTGGTCTTCCACGGCCAGAAGGGGCATTACGGGGTCGCCATCATGAGCAAGCAGGCTCCCATCGAGGTGCAAAAGGGTTTCCCCACCGATCCGGAAGATGCCCAGCGCCGCATGATCATGGCCAGCTTCAAGCGGGAAGACGGCTCCGTCATCAAGGTGATGAACGGCTACTTCCCCCAGGGGGAGAGCCAGGATCACGAGACCAAGTTCCCGGCCAAGCAGAAGTTCTATGAAGACCTGCAGCACTACCTCGAGACCCACCACACCCCGGACGACCAGATAGCGCTGATCGGGGATATGAACATCTCCCCCACGGATCTCGACATCGGCATCGGCGAGGCGAACCGCAAGCGCTGGCTGCGGGATGGCAAGTGCTCCTTCCTGCCCATCGAGCGTGAATGGATGGAGCGCCTGAAAGGCTTCGGGTTGACCGACACCTTCCGCGCCGCCAACCCCACCGAGTGCGAGCGCTTCTCCTGGTTCGACTACCGCTCCAGGGGCTTTGACGAGAACCGGGGCCTGCGCATCGACCTCATCATGGCCTCCGACGCCCTCAAGGACAAAGTGACCGAGACCGGCATCGACTACGAGCTGCGCGGCATCGACAAGCCCTCGGATCACGCCCCCATCTGGACCTGCTTCGCCTGATCCCCACGCTAGGCTAGCCCTCGCCAAAAGACCCTGCCCCCGCCCATGCGGGCAATGCTGTTCACTTAAGCGGAGCCGCATTGCGATTTACCGGAAAACGGGTCTTTGATATCTTCACCGCCCTGGGTCTCGATGGCCTGGGGCGTTTTTCTATGAACATGACGCCTATGCAGCCCCGCAACTCCGCCAACCTCCGTGGCGTATGGGCTGGCGATAACGCGCCCGCCATCACTGCCATCTGGTTCGCGATGAAATGACAGGCAAACTTAAAGCTCACCTCATTGGGCGCTCGCTGATGGGCTACGGCGGCCTGGCTGGCCTCCCGCCTGACCAGATTGTATCCAAGCAGCAATCCCCACAGCTCCTGATAGACCAAGTCCACTTTCTTGCTTCTCAGCGTGATGGCGTTGTGCTGCATCGCGCTTTTGATATCCCGGTATCCCAGCTCGATTTCCCAGCGCTCGTGGTACAGGGTCGCCACCTGAGCTGCGCTGAATCGCGCCACGGGCAGGGAGGTAAAGACCGTTTTCTCCTTGCCTGCCACCTCATAGGTCACTGCGCGAACTTGCCAGTGTGTCGGCAACGCCGGGTTTTTCTTGCTAGCCTGAGGCGAGACCGTCATTTGCAACAGACGGTCACCGTCGCCATAGCGCTCAAGTTCCGTGTATACCAGCCCCTTGCGTTCCGGGATGAGCCAGTGACGGTCGGTGTCTTCGGCCTGAATACGCAGCAACAGGTCGGCACCGA
>NZ_JALIHH010000038.1:0-26543 GCF_022869435.1 Aeromonas sp. LsrichE-8G | reverse complement strand
CGTGGCAGGAAATAACAGAGAAGTTGGAGTGGGCAATGGTGTATTTATCCAAAAACGGCAAAAAGAGTAGGCAGAGAAAATCCAAGCAAAACAACACGTTAGACGGTATTATTAATTCGCTTGCCGCTTAAGGTTCTGTACATGATCAGGGCATAGAGCGGGTCGCCGAGACCAGCAAGCAGCTCGACTCCCTTGCCGAGCAGCAGGAGGGGCTGGTCCAGCGCTTCCGCCTCAGTGCCTGATGGCCACGACCCGATACGACAAGGCCCCGCATTGGCGGGGCCTTTTCATGGCAGCGAAGAACCTGGCTCAGGCGTAGGCGATGGCGCCCTTGCCGACCCCTTCATAGGCGACAATCTTGACGAACTTGTCCCCTACCTGCTTCTTCACCTCGCGGGCGATGTAGTGGGCCAGCAGCTCGATGGTAGTGTCGGTGTCGATCATCTCCACCTCCACCGCCGGCATGGCGAGCTGGAACAGCCCCTGGGGCGCCACGTACTTGAAGCCGATGTAGTGAGCGTCCCCTTCTTTCAGTGACGCCTCGGCCCGCTCGCTCAGGGCGAGTTCGCCAAGGGCCACTCTGTCCTCTTCGGTGCCCAGGTAGATGTCGGCCCAGCGCTCGGCCCAGTTGAACTCCAGCTCCTCGTCACGCTCTCCATCCACCAGGATCTCGACGGGAGAGCGGTGGCCGTGGGCGATGCGCTGGCAGTTGCCGTCGTGCTTCTTGAGGCCGTGGCTGTAGTGGTAGAAGGCGCCCTCGATGCGCTCCGAACGCAACGTCAGGGAGAGATCCTTGATGTTGCCGGGCAGACGCTTGGCCAGTACCCCCAGCAGATAGCGGGTCACCGACTCTTTATCCACCTGGGGGGCGGGAATGAAGGCAAACCCTTGGGTCGGGCAGCGCAGGTGGATGGCGCGACCCGGACGCAGCAGATCCACGGTACTCTCGTCGTTGTCCAGCGCGTGGACATGGACCAGGGGACATTCCGTCGGCACCAGCAGCTTGTGATCCACCTCTTCATCGATGATCGACTTGATGAGCTTCTTCACCCGACCGAAGTCCAGCAACATGCTCATCTCGTTGAGCTCGCCGCTCATCTCGATGTCCACCAGCCAGCTCTCGCCCACCATGCCGCGGCGCTCGCATAAATAGCTGGAATCGATCACAGTCAAATCTCTAACAAATAACTTCATTACTCAGGCCTTGCTACAGAGAAAGGGCGGTTTGCGCTATTATGACCCGCGATCACTGACAAAGGAACCGGACTCCCCCATGAACAAATTGCTTATCAAGAATGCCACCCTGGTCAACGAAGGCCGCATCTATGCCTCCGACGTCCTGATCGAGGGTGAGCGGATCGCCCGCGTCGCCCCGGACATCAGTGCCCCCGATGCCGTGGTGATCGATGCAACGGGCCGTCATCTCATCCCCGGGATGATCGATGATCAGGTCCACTTCCGGGAACCCGGCCTGACCCACAAGGGAACCATCGCCAGTGAATCCCGGGCCGCCGTGGCCGGTGGCACCACCAGCTTCATGGAAATGCCCAACGTCAATCCCCAGACCACCACCATCGAAGCCCTCGAAGCCAAATACCAGATCGCCGCCAACTCCGCCGCCGCCAACTACAGCTTCTACCTGGGTGCCACCAACGACAACCTGGAAGAGATCAAGAAGCTCGATCCCAAGCAGTCCTGCGGCATCAAGATCTTCATGGGGGCCTCCACCGGCAACATGCTGGTGGACAACCAGGAGACCCTGGCAGCCATCTTCCGCGAGAGCCCGGTGATGATCGTCACCCACTGCGAGGACACCCCGTCCATCAAGGTGCTGGAAGACGAAGCTCGCGCCAAGTGGGGCGAAGACGTGCCCATGCGCGAGCACGGCCGCATCCGCAGCGCGGACGCCTGCTACAAATCCTCCAGCATGGCGGTCTCCCTGGCCAAGCAGTACGGCGCCAAGCTGCACGTGCTGCACCTGACCACGGCGAAAGAGCTCTCACTCTTTACCGCCACCCCGGATCTGAAGGATCTCAAGGACAAGAACATCACCGCCGAAGTGTGCGTCCACCACCTCTTCTTCAACGAGGCGGACTACGACACCCTGGGCAGCCAGATCAAGTGCAACCCGGCGGTGAAGAGCGCTGCCGACCAGCACGCCCTGCTGGATGCGGTACGCAACGACGTGCTCGACATCATCGCCACCGACCACGCTCCCCACACCTGGGAAGAGAAGCAGAACAGCTACTTCAAGGCGCCCTCCGGCGTGCCCCTGGTGCAGCACTCCCTGCAGGCGCTGCTGGAGCTCTACCACAACGGCGTCTTCTCGCTGGAAACCATCGTCAAGAAGACCTCCCACGCGGTGGCCGAGCGCTTCCAGGTGCAGGATCGCGGCTACATCCGGGAAGGTTACTTCGCCGACCTGGTGCTGCTGGATCTCGGCAAGCCCTACGTGGTCACCGACAGCAACCTGCTCTACCTGTGCGGCTGGTCCCCGTTCAACGGCTACCGCTTCCAGAGCACCATCGAGATGACCCTGGTGAACGGACAAATAGCCTGGCAGAACGGCCAAGTCACCGACAAGGTATTGGGCAAGCGACTCACCTTCAACCGCTGATCTGGATGATGACCGCTTCCAGCGCGCCCTGCTTGAGATGACCCTGGTCAACGGGCAAATAGCCTGGCAGAACGGCCAAGTCACCGACAAGGTATTGGGCAAGCGTCTCACCTTCAACCGCTGATCTCGGCTTGAGAGCATCACGCCAAACGGCCACCTCCGGGTGGCCGTTTTTCCTGCAAGACAGCGGTGAGGTGCCGACAAAATGCACCACTGGTCGCACTTTGATCCGAAGTTGCTCGCAAAGCAGGCAAACGATCTCGAACCTGAATTTCCCCTGTTGACAGGGTCGGGGCATCTCCATAAACTCCCTCCCCGTCAGCCGAGCTGACTCCGTCGGTGTGTAGCGCAGCCAGGTAGCGCATCTGCATGGGGTGTAGAGGGTCGGAGGTTCGAATCCTCTCACACCGACCAAATTCCCCGAGAAAGGCCTTGTCAGACGACAAGGCCTTTTCTTTTATGGTCTTCCACCGCGATTGTCTCTCCGATCCCTTTGTGCTGTAGTAAAACCCCCTTTGCCAAGCGGCCCGCATCATGTTGCCTTCCCTTCGTACTTTCTGCACCCTTGCCCTCAGCGCCCTGCTGGTCGGCCAGCTCGCGGGCTGCGCCACCGCCTATGACAGTGAAAAATCGTTCTGGAATGGCCAGACCGGTTTTTCACAGACCCAGCTTGGCCCGGCCCGCTGGCAACTGGAGTTTGTGGGAAACGATCTGGTGGACAGGGAAACGGCGCGCAAATACGTGCTCAAGCGGGCCGGTGAGGTGGCACTGGCAAAGGGATACCCCTGGATTCGGGTCGAGACGCTGACCCTGTCGCGGGATGCCGTCAGGGTCACCCCGACCCGCCCCCAATTCGGGTTCGACGAGTACGAGCCAGACACCTTCATGGACGACATGCAGGTGGAACATCGCACCTCGGCCCTGCTCGTCTTCACCCTGGAGGCCAGCCCCCGGGACGCACAGAGCATGGAAGCCGTTTATCTCGCAAAAGTTAAAATAAACAGCGATTAATACAAATAAATCACAAGATGCATATCAAATGCAGCTAACAATAGCGCAAAACTCCGAAACAAGTCACTGGATTTCCCCTTCGCGATTAGGCATGCTCCAGCACACCGGCTGTCTGGATTCCACCGCCCGGATCACAAAAAAGGACTGAGGCGGCCCCTCGCCGCCTGCACAGGCATTGCACCTATCGAAACCGGAACTCCCCCATGAAAATGAACAAGTTGACCGTTGCCATCCTCATTGCGATGTTGCTTGGCATCGTGACCGGGCAGGGTTATCGCCTGCTCGCGCCCGCACAGGCCGCAGGCTTTGCCGATGACATCACCCTGCTGACCGACATCTTCCTGCGCCTCATCAAGATGATCATCGCCCCCCTGGTGTTCACCACGCTCGTGGTCGGCATCGCCAAGATGGGTGACACCCGCACCGTGGGCCGCGTCGGCGTCAAGACCCTGGGCTGGTTCATGCTCGCCTCCCTGATGTCCCTGACCCTGGGGCTGGTCATGGTCCACCTGATGCAACCCGGGGTGGGGCTCTCCCTCTCTCTGCCCGATGACGGCACCAGCTCAGGCGTGGTTGCCACCGCCATCTCCCTCAAGGATTTCGTGACCCACGCCATCCCGAAAAGCGTGGTCGAGGCGATGGCCACCAACGAGATCCTGCAGATCGTGGTCTTCTCCCTCTTCTTCGGGCTGGCCGCCGCCGCCCTGGGGGACGACGCCAAGCCCGTGGTCAAGCTGATGGCCAGCGGCGCCGAGATCATGCTCAAGGTGACCGGCTACGTGATGAACTTCGCCCCGTTCGCGGTGTTTGGCGCCATCGCCGCCATGGTCGCCAAGGAGGGGCTCGGCATCCTCGCTACCTATGGCACCTTCATGGCCCAGTTCTATCTGGCGCTCGGCTGCCTATGGCTGCTGCTCATCGCCATGGGCAGCCTCTTCATCCGCCGCCGCATCCTGACACTGCTCGCCCTCATCCGCGAGCCCATCCTGCTGGCCTTCTCCACCGCCAGCTCCGAGGCGGCCTACCCCAAGACCCTGGACAGGCTGGAGAAATTTGGCTGTGACAAGCGCATCGCCAGCTTCGTGCTCCCCATGGGCTACTCCTTCAACCTGGACGGCTCCATGATGTACTGCACCTTCGCGGTGATGTTCATCGCCCAGGCCTATGGCATCGAGCTCTCCACGGCCCAGCAGATCACCATGCTGCTGCTGCTGATGGTCACCTCCAAGGGAATGGCCGGGGTGCCCCGCGCCTCCCTGGTGGTGATTGCCGCCACCCTCAACCAGTTCCACATCCCGGAAGCGGGCATCCTGCTGCTGCTCGGTATCGACCACTTCCTCGACATGGGGCGCTCCGCCACCAACGTGCTGGGCAACGCCATCGCCGCGAGCGTGGTGGCCAAGAGCGAAGACAGCCTGGGGGAGACCGCCCCCCTCGGCGAGGTGGACACCGCCAAGGCGTGATCCCCCCTGACCCCCATGACAACGGCCCGCTTCTGCGGGCCGTTGTCATATGCCTGATGGGGCACGCCGCGCCTCAGCACCAGCGCCTGACCTGTCGGCAATAGTCGTCATAGGCATCGCCGAATTGTCGCCGCAGCGCCTGCTCCTCCGCCAGGATCTGGAAGCGGGTAAGCCAGCCCCAGAGCAGCAGCGGCCCGAGCCACACTGCCATGCCTCCCAGATAGCACGCCAGCGCCAGGGTCCAGCAGAGCAGCCCCAGGTACATGGGATTGCGGCTGATGCGATAGACGCCCCGGGTCACCAGCACCCGGCTGCTCTCCAGCCGCTGGGGGTGCACAGTGGTGCGCTGCTGCCAGAAATGCAGAAGCGCACCGCCCCCCAGCAGGGCTCCCGCCAGCCACAGCGTGGCGACCAGCACCAGCCACAGGGGCGCCGCCCTCCCCTCACCCCGCCCCAGCCACATGGCGAGCACGATGACGACGAACAGCAGCAACGGTGGAATCCGCAACGTCAGCTTCATATTTTCTTCCTGCAACACGTGCCACGATTGACGCCGTTGAGATACACTCCCAGAGTCGGCATCTGGATAAAAAGTGAAATATATCATTAGCATAGCAACATGCTATGACCAGCCCTGCCGCAGCTCGCCTCAGCGATGAGCCCAGCCTCAACTCAAGACAATAAGAAAGGACTTGCCCCATGCACAAGAAAACACTGCTCGCGACCCTGATTTTTGGCCTGCTGGCCGGCCAGGCGGTCGCCGCCCCCTATCTGCCGCTCGCCGACGACCACCGCAACGGTCAGGAACAGACCGCCGCCAACGCCTGGCTGGAAGTGGATCTCGGTGCCTTCGAGCACAACATCCAGACCCTGAAGAATCGCCTCGGTGACAAGGGCCCGCAGATCTGCGCCATCATGAAGGCGGACGCCTACGGTCACGGCATCGACCTGCTGGTCCCTTCCGTGGTCAAGGCAGGCATCCCTTGCATCGGCATCGCCAGCAACGAAGAAGCACGTGTTGCTCGCGAGAAGGGCTTCGAAGGTCGCCTGATGCGGGTGCGGGCCGCCACCCCGGATGAAGTGGAGCAGGCCCTGCCCTACAAGCTGGAGGAGCTCATCGGCAGCCTGGAGAGCGCCAAGGGGATCGCCGGCATCGCCCAGCGCCATCACACCAACATCCCGGTGCACATCGGCCTGAACTCCGCCGGCATGAGCCGCAACGGCATCGATCTGCGCCAGGACGATGCCAAGGCCGATGCCCTGGCCATGCTCAAGCTCAAGGGGATCACCCCGGTCGGCATCATGACCCACTTCCCGGTGGAGGAGAAAGAGGACGTCAAGCTGGGGCTGGCCCAGTTCAAGCTGGACTACCAGTGGCTCATCGACGCCGGCAAGCTGGATCGCAGCAAGCTCACCATCCACGCCGCCAACTCCTTCGCCACCCTGGAAGTGCCGGAAGCCTACTTTGACATGGTGCGCCCTGGCGGTATCATCTATGGCGACACCATTCCCTCCTACACCGAGTACAAGAAGGTGATGGCGTTCAAGACCCAGGTCGCCTCCGTCAACCACTACCCGGCGGGCAACACCGTCGGCTATGACCGCACCTTCACCCTCAAGCGCGACTCCCTGCTGGCCAACCTGCCGATGGGCTACTCCGACGGCTACCGCCGCGCCATGAGCAACAAGGCCTATGTGCTGATCCATGGCCAGAAGGCCCCCGTCGTGGGCAAGACTTCCATGAACACCACCATGGTGGACGTCACCGACATCAAGGGGATCAAACCCGGTGACGAGGTGGTCCTGTTCGGACGCCAGGGTGATGCCGAGGTGAAACAATCTGATCTGGAGGAGTACAACGGTGCCCTCTTGGCGGACATGTACACCGTCTGGGGCTACACCAACCCCAAGAAGATCAAGCGCTAAGCAAATTGCTGACATGAAAAAGGGCTCCCCATGGAGCCCTTTTTTTTACTGCGCCGTTCACGCCGCCTTTTTGCGGGTCATCAGCAGACTCAGCCCCATGGAGGCCAGCAGGATCAGCGCCACCACGCCAAGGGCGATGCCGGTCGGTATCTTGAAGATATCGAGCAGCAACATCTTGACCCCGATGAACATCAGGATCAGCGCCAGGCCGTATTTGAGCAGGGCGAAGCGATCGGCCACCCCGGCCAGCAGGAAGTACATGGCGCGCAGGCCCATGATGGCGAAGATGTTGGAAGTGAGCACGATGAAGGGATCCGTGGTCACCGCGAATATGGCCGGGATACTGTCCACCGCGAAGATGAGGTCGCTCACCTCCACCAGCACCAGGATGAGCAGCAGCGGGGTCGCGTAGCGCACACCGTCACGCCAGACGAAGAACTTCTCCCCCTCCAGCGTCTCGGTCACCTTGAAGCGACGACGCATCCAGCCGAGCAGGGCATTGTTCTCGAGATCCGGCTCCTTGTCGGCCGCCCACAGCATCTTGGCACCGGTCAGCAGCAAGAAGGCCCCGAACAGGTAGAGGATCCAGTGGAACTGCTCGATGAGCCAGCTGCCCGCGAACACCATGCCCGCGCGCATCACGATGGCCCCCAGCACCCCGTAGAGCAGGACCCGGCGCTGCAGCTCCGCCGGGATGGCGAAGTAGCCGAACAGCATCAGCCAGACGAAGACGTTGTCCACCGCCAGTGCCTTTTCGATGAGGTAGCCGGTGAGAAACTCCAGCCCCTTCTGGTTCGCGATCTCGCGCCCGGCACTGTGATCCAGCCAGAGCCAGATGGCCAGGTTGAACAGGAGCGCCACGCTGACCCAGATGAGAGACCAGATGCCCGCCTCTTTCAGCGACACCTTGTGCGCCTTGCCGCCACCGACAAAGCGGATATCAATCCACAACAGGACCAGCACTATGCTGAAGAAACCGGTCCACATCCACCATTCACCCATTTTCACTTCTCCCAAAACGACAAAACCCACGGCCGGGAGGCAGTGGGTTCGCGTTTGGAGCAGATACACCTTGCCTCTCGGCAAGGTCTCACTTACAGCCGATTGACATCGACTGCCCGGCTGCCGGGTGCACTGCAGGATATGGGTGCACCGTAATGACGACAAACCGGCGAGAAGTTACTCCCCTTGTGCGGCGGATAGTAACAGTCCGGGAAGATGGCGCCAAGAGGCATCTTATCCCCCATGCAATAAAAAGGGCGCCAGCACGCGCCCTTCTCGATACGGTTCTCCTTAGAACCTGTTTACGAGCTGTCGCGAGAGGTCGTCAACAAGGTAAAGAGCAGCGCAGGAACCGGAATGTATATGAATACATGAGGATTCCGAGCAGCGCATGAGCCTTGATCACGGCCTCGCAGCAAGATCGTTAACAGGTTCTCAGAGCGGGTCCACCTTGAGGCAGGAGACCGCGTGGTCGAAGTTGCCCTCGAGCTGGGGCCGGGTCTTGGCGCACTCCGGGCCTGCCACCGGGCAGCGGGTGCGGAATACGCAACCGGACGGCGGGTTCATGGGGGATGGCAAGTCCCCTTCCAGGATCTGGATGACCTTGCTGCGCTCCAGATCCGGATCCGGGATGGGGACCGCCGACATCAGCGCCTTGGTATAGGGGTGCAAGGGGTTCGCGAAGATCTCCTTGCCGGTACCGAGTTCCACCGCGTTGCCCAGGTACATCACCAGCACCCGATCGGAGATGTGTTTGACCACGGAGAGGTCGTGGGCGATGAAGATGAGGGAGAGCCCCATCTCCTTTTGCAGGGATTTGAGCAGGTTCACCACCTGAGCCTGGATGGAGACATCCAGCGCCGAGACCGGCTCGTCACAGATGATCATCTTGGGCTCGAGGATGAGCGCCCGGGCGATGCCGATGCGCTGGCACTGGCCGCCTGAGAACTCATGGGGGTATCGGTTCACCAGGTTCGGCAACAGACCCACCTTGGTCATCATGGCACGCACCTTCTCCTTCACCTCTTCCCTTGGCAGGGTCGGGTAGAAGGTGATGAGGGGCTCGGCGATGATGTCCCCTATGGTCATGCGGGGGTTCAGGGAGGCCAGCGGGTCCTGGAAGATCATCTGGATCTCCTTGCGCTTCTCCCGCAGGGCGTTCTGCTCGAGCTTGGTCAAGTCCTGCCCAAGCCACACCACCTTGCCGTCGGTGGCCGGTACCAGGCCGATGAGGGCACGGGCGAAGGTGGATTTGCCGCAACCGGACTCCCCCACGACGCCCAGGGTCTCCCCTTCGTAGAGGCGCAGGGTCACCCCGTCCACCGCCTTCAGGGCGGAGGGCTTGGCCCAGGGCCAGGCCTTGTCACTCTTGATATGGAAGTGAACCTTGAGGTCGGACACTTCCAGCAGCAGTTTCTTGTCAGTACCCATTTAGTTCACTCCCTTGATCATGGCATCCGATACCCAGTGGCACGCCCGCTCCCGGCCGTCGTTGAACGGTGTCAGGATCGGCGATTGCTGGCCACAAATCTCGCTCACCCGGTGGCAACGCTCCTGGAAGGGACAGCCGGCGGGCAAACGCAGCAGGTTGGGCGGATTGCCCGGAATGGTGGGCAGCTCTTCCCCTTCGGTGTCGAGGCGGGGAATGGCGCGCAGCAAGCCTTCGGTATAGGGGTGGCTCGGGCGATAGAAGATATCGTTGACCCGGCCGTACTCCATGGTCCGGCCTGCATACATCACCAGCACCTTGTCGCAGATGCCGGCCACGACGCCAAGATCGTGGGTGATCATGATGATGGCGGTGTTGAACTCGCGCTTGAGCTCGTTCATCAGGGTCATGATCTGGGCCTGTACCGTCACGTCCAGCGCCGTGGTCGGCTCGTCAGCGATGAGCAGCTGCGGCCGGCACAGGAGCGCCATGGCGATCATCACCCGCTGGCGCATGCCGCCGGAGAACTCGTGGGGGTACATGTTCATCCGCTTGCGCGACTCGGGGATCTTCACCGCATCCAGCATGCGCACCGACTCCTCGAAGGCGGCAGCCTTGGTCATCCCCTTGTGCAGCATCAGCACTTCCATCAGCTGATCCTTGACCTTCATGTAGGGGTTGAGCGACGTCATGGGGTCCTGGAAGATCATGGCGATCTTCTCGGAGCGGATCTTGTTGAGCTTGTGCTCCGGCAGATTGAGGATCTCGTCCCCCTGAAATTTGGCCGAGCCGGTGATGACACCGTTCTTGGCCAGCAGCCCCATGATGGCAAAGGCAGTCTGGGACTTGCCTGAGCCTGACTCCCCGACGATCCCCAGGGTTTCGCCGGCAGAAAGAGAAAAGTTGAGGTCGTTGACGGCCACCACATTGCCGTCCGGGGTCTTGAACTCGACCCGCAGATCTTTCACATCCAGTAATTTCATCTCAGTACTCCTTATCGCGCTGTCGTGATGGGGGCCTGCCCGTGGTGAACGCGGTGCGTTCCCTGAACGGGTCTGATGGCCCCTTGGCGTCTTGCCGGTCCCTGGGTATCAGCGATCCTTGGGATCCAGGGCATCACGCAGACCATCCCCGAGGAAGTTGAAGCAGAACAGGGTCACCACCATGAAACCGGCGGGGAACAGGAGTTGCCAGATGGCCACTTCCATCGACTTGGAGCCTTCATCCAGCAGGGCGCCCCAGCTGGTCATGGGCTCTTGCACGCCCAGACCCAAGAAGCTCAGGAAGGATTCGAACATGATCATCCCCGGCACCAGCAGGGTGGCGTAAACCGCCACTATGCCGAGCACGTTGGGCACGATATGACGGGTGATGATCTTCCACTTGGAGACGCCGCAGACGTGGGCCGCCTCGATGAACTCCTTGCTCTTGAGACTCAGGGTCTGGCCGCGCACGATCCGCGCCATGTCGAGCCAGCTCACCGCGCCGATGGCGAGGAAGATGAGGGCCAGATTGCGACCGAAGAAGGTCACCAGCATGATCACGAAGAACATGAAGGGGAAGGCGTTGAGGATCTCAAGCACGCGCATCATCAGGCTGTCGACGCGACCGCCGATAAAGCCTGACGCGGCGCCGTAGAGGGTGCCGATGATGACGGCCACCAGGGCCCCCATGATACCGACCATCAGGGAGATGCGTCCGCCGAGCAGGGTACGCACGAACAGGTCGCGCCCCAGGCTGTCGGTGCCGAACCAGTGGCCGGTCTCCATGTCCGGGGCACTCTGCATGGCCCCCCAGTCCGGGTCATCGAACGTGTACTGGGACAGGTGGGGCCCCACGATCACCGCCAGACCGATGATGGTCAGGATGATGAGGCTGGTCAGGGCCGCCTTGTTGCGCAGGAAACGGCGACGGGCATCCTTCCACAGGGAGCGTCCTTCCACCACTTCCACTTTCTGGGCGAACGCCTCGACGGCTTCGCGCTTTTCAGTTGTGACTACCATGATGAACTCCCGGCTTAGTAACGGATCTTGGGATCGATGACGGCATAGAGAATATCGACCACGGCGTTAAAGGTGATGGTGAGGGCGCCGACCAGAATGGTCAGACCGAGCACCATGGAGTAATCACGGTTGAGGGCACCGTTGACGAACAACTGGCCGATCCCCGGCAGGCCGAAGATGGTCTCGATGACCACGGAGCCGGTGATGATGCCCACGAAGGCCGGTCCCAGGTAGGAGACCACCGGCAGCATGGCCGGGCGCAGCGCGTGCTTGAGGATGATGTGGCGCAGAGGCAGCCCCTTGGCGCGGGCGGTACGGATGAAGTTGGAGTTCATGGTCTCGATCATGCTGCCGCGCATGATGCGGGAGATGGCCGAGATGTAGTACATCATCATGCCGAACACCGGCAGTACCATGAACTGGGCGCCGCCCCCCTGCCAGCCCCCCGCCGGGAACCAGCCCAGATAGATACTGAAGAAGAGCACCAGCAGCGGTGCCAGCACGAAGCCGGGTATCACCACCCCGGCCATGGCCGACGACATCAACAGGTAGTCGATGAGGGTGTTCTGTTTCAGGGCCGCAATGGTGCCGAAGGTGACCCCCAGGGTCACTGCCAGCAGGAAGGCGACCGAGCCTATCTTGGCGGAGACAGGCAGGGCCTGGCTCACCAGATCATTGACGGTGAAGTCCTTGTATTTGAAGGAAGGCCCCAGATCCCCCTGGACCAGGTTGCCGAGGTAAGTGAGGTATTGCATGCCGATGGGCTTGTCCAGGCCATATTTGGCTTCGATGTTGGCCAGGACTTCCGGCGGCAGGGCGCGTTCGCTGGTAAAGGGGTTACCCGGAGCGAAGCGCATCATGAAGAAGGAGACGGTGATCAAGACCAGCAGAGTCGGGATCGCTTCCAGTAGACGTTTAAGGATGAATTTCAACATAGACATTTCCTGTCCTGTACTGCTTCCAAAGGGTCGCGGTTGTAATAAAGGCCCGCCGTCTGGCGGGCCCTGCTTGTTATGCGACTTGTTTCTTTACTCAGTGAGCAACGATGTACATGTCTTTGCTGTAGATGTTGTCCAGCGGGTTGGCCGGGTAGCCGCCCACGTAGGGCTTGACCATGCGGGAGGTCACGTACTGATAGATGGGGGCGATCGGCATGTCCTTGGCCAGGATCTCTTCGGCCTGGACATAGAGCTTGTTGCGCGCCTCGGCATCCACCTGGTTGCGGGACTCGCTCATCAGCTTGTCGAAGGCGGGGTTGGAGTACTTGCCGTCGTTGTTGCCGTGGGTGGTCTGCATCAGATCCAGCATGGAGGAGGCTTCGTTGTAGTCCGCGATCCAGCCGGCGCGGCCCACGTCGAAGTTACCCTGCTTCTTGGTCTCCAGGTAGGTCTTCCACTCCTGGTTCACCAGGCTCACCTGCACGCCGAGCTTCTTCCACATGGAGGCGACGGCCACGGCCACCTTCTTGTGGTTGTCGTCGGTGTTGTAGAGCAGCTCGAACTTGAGCGGCTTGCCCGGGCCGTAACCGGCTTCGGTCAGCAGCTCTTTCGCCTTGGCATCGCGCTCTGCCTGGGTCAGCTTGGACCAGGCCGGCGCCACCGGCTTGAAGCCATCTACAAAGTCAGGCACGAGCGTGTAGCCCGGGGTTTCGCCCTTGCCCATCACCTTGTCGGCGATCACGTTGCGATCGATGGCATAGGAGAGGGCGGTACGCACCCGCACGTCGTCAAACGGCTTGTGCTTGAAGTTGTACTGGTAGTAGTAGGTGCCCACATAGCCGCTGACCTTTACTTCGTCCGGCAGCTCTTTCTTCATCTGCTTGAAGCGTTCGATGGGCATGTTGTAGGTCAGATCCACTTCGCCAGCCAGATAGCGGTTCAGCTCGGCGTTGGTGGACTGGATGGGCAGGTAGGTCACCTTGTTGATGACGGTCTTGCCGTTGTTCCAGTAGTTGGGGTTGCGCTCGACGTCGACGCGCTCGTTGACCACCCAGTCCTTCAGCACGTAGGCGCCGTTGGATACCATGTTGCCGGGCTGGGTCCACTTGTCACCGAACTTCTCGATCACCTTCTTCGGGACCGGATAGGTGGTGGTGTGGGAGAGCATGCTGACGAAGTAAGGCACCGCCTTCTCCAGCTGCACCTCGAAGGTATGATCGTCCACCGCCTTCACACCCAGAGTGTCGGCCGGCTTCTTGCCCGCGATGATGTCAGTGGCGTTGACGATGGTCGGGATCTCCATGTACCAGGAGTAAGGAGAGGCCGTCTTGGGATCCACCGCGCGCTGGAAGGCAAAGACGAAGTCATGCGCGGTGACGGGATCCCCGTTGGACCACTTGGCATCCTTGCGCAGGTGGAACACGTAATGTTTGTTGTCCTTGGTTTCCCAGGACTCGGCGACGCCGGGCAGGGTCTCACCCTTGGGGCCGGAGGTGACCAGCCCCTCGAACAGGTCGCGCAGGATATTGGATTCTACCGTTCCCTCGGTCTTGTGCGGATCCAGGGTGGCGGGTTCGGAACCATTGCCTTTCACCAGGGTTTGCTCGGGAGCAAGCTTGGTACCGGCGGGGACATCGGCGGCGTGAGCCAGGGTGGCGCCACCGAAAAGTGCAGTCAATAAAAGGGTATTAATAATTGTTTTTCTATGAGTCATTTCCATACTCCAACAAGAACATTCCATGCATTTGTTATCCACGAGACAAACACCTCGCTGCCCGCATAATTCCCTGACAATTCTGATAATGCAATAGATATCATCAGGAACAGGCCGCTTTCATGGTCAAAAAAACAACTTAAACCATTTATTCAGCATTTAAATATCCCGAGGCGGTCGTTTTTCGTACAAGGCCGCTCGATTCTAGGAAATGACCAACAAAAAAGAAACAATAAAAAGCCGGTCACAAGGACCGGCTCCGACAAAAACGGACCTGGCTCACACCAGACCGGGGAAGACTCCCTTGATGCCCGCCACGATGATCTCGATGCCAAGGGACATCATGATGAGACCCATGATACGGGTCACCACGTTGATGCCGGTGTTGCCCATCAGCTTGAACAGCAGGGGAGCAGCCCGGAAGATGAGCCAGGAGCAGCAGGCAAACGCCACCACCACCACGAACATGCCGGCCATCTGGGGCAGGGTCTTCTGGCTGGCATAGACGATGGAAGAGGAGATGGCACCGGGTCCGGCCATCAGCGGCAGTGCCAGGGGCACCACGGCAATGGATTCACGCGCAGCCAGTTCACCCTTCTCCTGCTTGTTGTGCTTCACCTCCCCCAGCTTGCCCTGCAGCATGGACCAGGCGATCAGGGTAATCAGCGAGCCACCGGCAATGCGAAACGACGCCAGGGAGATGCCGAAACTGTCGAGGATGAGCTGTCCCATGCACATGGAGACCATCAGGATGATCATCACGGCAATGTGGGCGGTGGTGTTGGTCTTGCGTCGCTCCTCCGGCGACATGTGGCCCGTCAGGCTCACAAAGACCGGCAACAGACCCAGCGGGTTGATGATCGCGAACAGGCCGACGAAAAATTTCAGGTATAAAGAGAAGTCTATTGCTGCCATAGGCGCCATCCAGAACCAATACGAGCCACAAGGGGCCAGCCCCCAAACTGCGCGTAAATTTACACCATGGCTTTTCCCTTCTCCAATCAAATAATCTCACCCTTACCGGGGCTTTTTAGTTAGTTCCGCTAATGTATCGACAAAATTCAACATATCGGGTTGTTAAGGGAGAGAGGCCGCCATTAACATCGCCTGGTGCCATGGCAGCGCGTTATATCACCCCTCAGCCAAGAGACGATATTTTCGGTAAATGGCGCCCTTGCTTCTCACCACGCCTGCTTGCCGCCCCCACCCGCTCCTGTGACCCCGATTTTTGGCCTTTCTCACCCTGGTACGGCGCCAGTGGGGCCGGTTGTGAAGAGGTGCCGCGCTCCCTGCCACCGCCAGATGTGCTGTTTCGCCAGGGTGACTGGATGAAAACAACAACCCCTTTCTCAACATAAATGAAACGTCAGGGGAGTGGACGTTATGCCACCATCACGGCGATACCGCCTCCCCCCATCCCGGTCAAGGCGAGAATTCATCAGATCCCCTTCCCTGAGCAGATATTCCAAGGGCGCATGACAGCAGCTCGTGATGCCAAGAAAGGATGACACACTCCCGTAACATAATGGTGCGACAAGGGGTGAAACAAAATTTCTTTTGTTCTTTTGTTACATATGATCCAGATCAATCTTTTCTGACACATCTCGACCCTATAATCGAGCCAGAAAACAGTTTACTAAGGCATGTAAATACCCCGTTATGGTGATTCTCGCCTTGACAAGGTGGCTATAATTGCCGGGCATTGCCAAGGTCTTACTAAACAGTTTTCAAATCATCAGGAGATAAACATGGCAGTAACCAATTTGGCTGAACTGGATGCACTGGTTGCCCGCGTCAAAGAAGCACAGCGTCAATTCGCCAGCTTCTCGCAAGAGCAGGTAGACAAGGTCTTCCGTGCCGCCGCCCTGGCCGCCAGCAACGCCCGTATCCCCCTGGCCCAGATGGCCGTGGCTGAATCCGGTATGGGTATCATCGAAGACAAGGTTATCAAGAACCACTTCGCCTCCGAATACATCTACAACGCCTATAAAGATGAAAAGACCTGCGGCATCCTGAGCCAGGACGACGAGATGGGCACCATCACCATCGCCGAGCCGGTAGGCATCATCTGCGGTATCGTACCGACCACCAACCCGACTTCCACTGCGATCTTCAAGGCCCTCATCTCCCTGAAGACCCGCAACGCCATCATCTTCTCCCCGCACCCCCGCGCCAAGAACTCCACCAATACCGCTGCCAAGCTGGTACTGGATGCTGCCGTGGCTGCCGGTGCGCCGAAAGACATCATCGGCTGGATTGATCAACCCTCCGTCGAACTCTCCAATGCCCTGATGCGTCACGACGACATCAACCTGATCCTGGCCACCGGTGGCCCGGGCATGGTGAAGGCCGCCTACTCCTCCGGCAAACCCGCCATCGGCGTGGGTGCGGGCAACGTGCCCATCGTCATCGACGAAACCGCCGACGTGAAGCGTGCCGTCGCCTCCATCCTGATGTCCAAGACCTTCGACAACGGCGTGGTCTGTGCCTCCGAGCAGGCTGTCATCGTGGTCGACTCCATCTACAATCAGGTCAAGGAGCGTTTCGCGACCCACGCCGGCTACATCCTCTCCAAGGACGAAGCGGACAAGGTGCGTAAAGTGCTGCTGATCAACGGCGCCCTGAACGCCGACATCGTGGGCCAGCCTGCCACCAAGATCGCCGCCATGGCCGGTGTGACCGTGCCTGCCACCACCAAGATCCTCATCGGTGAAGGTCTGGAACTCTGCGCGGAAGACGAGTTCGCTCACGAGAAACTCTCTCCAACGCTGGGTATGTTCCGTGCCAAGAACTTCGAAGAAGCCGTCGAAATGGCCTGCGACATGGTCAACATCGGTGGTATCGGCCACACCTCCGGTCTCTATACCGACCAGGATCGCAATGCCGACCGCATCAAGTACTTCGGCGACAAGATGAAGACCGCCCGTATCCTCATCAACACCCCCTCCACCCAGGGTGGTATCGGTGACCTGTACAACTTCGCGCTGGCCCCGTCCCTGACCCTGGGTTGCGGCTCCTGGAGTGGTAACTCCATCTCCGAGAACGTCGGTCCCAAGCACTTGATCAACAAGAAGACAGTCGCAAAACGGGCAGAAAATATGCTGTGGCACAAACTTCCGAAATCCATCTACTTCCGTCGTGGTTCCCTGCCGATCGCCCTGGGCGACCTGGAAGGCAAGAAGCGCGCCATGGTGGTGACCGACCGCTTCCTGTTCAACAACGGCTATGCCGATGAAGTGGTTCGCCTGCTCAAGAAGCTGAACATGGAAGTGGAGATCTTCTACGAAGTGGAAGCCGACCCCACCCTGTCCGTGGTCCGCAAGGGCGCCGAGATGGCCAACTCCTTCAAGCCGGACGTGATCGTCGCCCTGGGTGGTGGTTCACCCATGGATGCCGCCAAGATCATGTGGGTCATGTACGAGCACCCGGATACCGCGTTCGAAGACCTGGCCATGCGCTTCATGGACATCCGCAAGCGTATCTACAAGTTCCCGAAAATGGGCGTGAAGGCCGAACTGGTCTGTATCACCACCACGTCCGGTACCGGTTCTGAAGTGACCCCGTTTGCGGTCGTGACCGACGACGCCACCGGCATGAAGTACCCGCTGGCCGACTACGAGCTGACCCCGAACATGGCCATCGTGGATGCCAACCTGGTGATGGGCATGCCCAAATCCCTGTGTGCCTTCGGTGGTATCGACGCCGTGACCCACGCCATGGAAGCCTATGTCTCCGTGCTGGCCAACGAATACTCCGACGGTCAGGCGCTGCAAGCCCTGAAACTGCTGAAGGACTACCTGCCCTCCAGCTACATCAACGGCGCCAACGACCCGGTTGCCCGCGAGAAGGTGCACAACGCCGCCACCATCGCCGGTATCGCGTTTGCCAACGCCTTCCTGGGTGTGTGCCACTCCATGGCCCACAAACTGGGTGCGGAGTTCCACATCCCCCACGGTCTGGCCAACGCTCTGCTGATCAGCAACGTCATCCGCTACAACGCGAACGACAACCCGACCAAGCAGACCGCGTTCTCCCAGTACGACCGTCCGCAGGCTCGCCGTCGCTACGCCGAAGTGGCTGACCACCTGGGCCTGACCGCTGCCGGTGACCGTACCGCCGCCAAGATCGAGAAGCTGCTGACCTGGCTGGACGAGCTGAAGGCCACCCTGGGGATCCCGGCCTCCATCCGCGAAGCCGGCGTGAACGAAGCGGACTTCCTGGCCAAGGTAGACCAGCTGGCGCTGGAAGCCTTCGATGACCAGTGCACCGGCGCCAACCCGCGCTACCCGCTGATCACCGAGCTGAAAGCCATCCTGATGGACACCTACTACGGCCGTCCCTTCATCGAGGAAGCCCCTGCTGCCGCCCCGGTTGCAGCCAAGGTCGACACCAAGGTGGACAACAAGAAAAAATCCAAGGCCTGATAAACGCCACGGATGACAAGAGCCCGCGCACATGCGCGCAATGCTGTTCACTTAAGAGAATTTGAGTTCCAGTCCACGTAGTATCAGGACAAAAAAGCGAGGGAGGCATGATGCCTCCCTCTTTCTATTGCAAGCCCCGCTGGATAAAGGCTGGAGGAAGATCGACTGGACACAGCCTTGCCCCCTCAACTCAAATCCAATTTATGAATAATCAGTCAAAAAAGTGCTTATCTGAACAGCATTGCGCACATGCGCGGGCTTTTTTGTTTGTCTATCTGTTTAATTTTGCTAGCTTGTTGATAGGCAAATTCGACAGAAGAGCTAGTCCATGGCGCTGATACAGGCCTCCATCGAGCAGTTGAGAGTCGGCCACTACATCCATCTTCCCACGGGATGGACGAGCCACCCTTTCATGTTCAACGCCTTCAAAATCAAGGACCAGCAACAGCTCGACATCATCCGCCACCTCGACCTGACCCTGCTGATGGTGGATCCCGACAAGAGCGATCTGCCGGTCGAGCCCCTGCTGCGGGCCGAACCCGTCCCCTCTCTTGAGATGAGCGACACGGGGGATACCACCTCCTCTTCTGAGGGCCCCACCTTCGACGAAAAGGCGTTCAGGCGCTCCCTTCGCATCGCGGACAAGGCGTTCGGTCAATCCCTGTCAGATCTTCGCGACGCCCTTGGCGCCCTCAACCTCAAACCGGACGAAGGCTTGGCCAATACCGCACAGATAGTGCGCAGCACCGCCGCCCGTCTGGCAGAACACCAGGGGCCGCTCGGTCTGCACCTTATCCGCAGCCAGAACACGGATACCCTGCTGCAACACAGCCTGAGCGTGGCCTTCATCGCCATGCTGATGGCACGGGAGCTTGGCATGAATCCCGTCGAGATCGAGGAGACCGGTCTGGCGGGCCTGCTCCACGACATCGGCGAGCTCAAGATCCCGAGCCAGATCATCCAGAAGCGGGGGGAGCTCAGCAAGGCGGAGCAGAATTTCCTCAACATGCACCCCCAGTACGGACTGGAGATGCTCAACCAGTTGCAGGCTTTCGAACCCAGGATCCGCGAGGTCGCCTACCTGCATCACGAACGCCTCGATGGCAGCGGTTTTCCCCTCGGGATCAAGGGCGACAAGATCCCCCCCCTCGCCCGCCTCATCGGGCTGGTGGATCACTATGACGAGCTGCTTCACCCGCGCAGCGGCCTCAACCCGCCGGGACCCAGCCAGGTGATCGGCCAGCTCTACAAGCTCTCCCAGAAGAAGTTCGAGCAAACCCAGGTCAGGTTGCTGATAAAGGTGCTGGGGGTCTATCCGCCGGGTTCCCTGGTGCGCTTGGATGACGATGCCCTGGCCCTGGTGCTCTCCACCGAGCCCAGCATGCCCCTCAGACCCAAGGTGCTGCCCTACCTCAAGGGACAGCGACCGGAAGGGGTGGCCATGATCGATCTGCGGGAAGATGCGCGAAGCATCGTCGCTCCCCTCAGACAGGAAGAGCTGGACGACGCGCAACGCGCCTTTTTCGGTCTGGGTCGGCGGGTCTGTTACTATTTCGCCTTCTGAGTTATCCCCAGAAGCTGGGGATAACTCATTGGACAAACCTGAATAATTGCTCAGGTCCCCTCGAAATCGTCCACCATTGGAGCTGGATAAAAAACGCCCAGCCGATGGCCGGGCGGAGCATGCCACATCCGTGTGGTGTATCCGGTGGATACCTTCATGCTCGCATCAGCAATATCAAGCGGGCACCGATTACACAAATATCAATTTAACGTGCTGATTTTATATGGTTTTATTTTTCCATTCTGGCAAACTGCCGCAGCGTTCAGCCCGCAGCCCGCATCAAGACGGGCTCAGGCTCACCCTGCGTCATGACAACGCCCGGCTCCGGCGTGGTGTTTGAGGAAGCTTTTTTATGCAACTAGTCCTCTCTCTGCTCCAGCAGATGAGCGTCAGCCTGGTCATCGCCTACCTTTTTTCCAAAAGCCCCCTGTTGCGTCCCCTGGCCAACTACTCCGTCAGGCTGCCCCACAAGGTGCTCATCTATGTCATCTTATCCTGCTTTTGCATCCTGGGAACCTATGTGGGCCTCGACATCGATGACGCCATCGCCAACACCCGGGCGGTCGGTGCCGTACTGGGGGGACTGCTGGGCGGCCCCCTGGTGGGATTCCTGGTGGGGCTGACCGGCGGCCTGCACCGCTATACTCTGGGGGGGTTCACCGATCTCGCCTGCGCCATCTCCACCACCTGCGAGGGGCTGTTGGGGGGGCTGGTGCACTGGCGGCTGATGAGGGCAGGCAGGGTCAATGACCTCTTTGCACCCAGGGTCGCCTTCTTTACCACCTTCGTGGCCGAGATCATGCAGATGGTGATCATCCTGCTGGTCGCCACCCCCTTCGACAAGTCCCTGCTGCTGGTGCGCACCATCGCCACCCCCATGATCCTCGCCAACTCCTGCGGGGCGGCGCTCTTCATCAGCATGATCCGCGACCAGCAGCGGATGTACGAAAAGTTCTCCCGGGTCTTCTCCGCCAAGGCGCTCACCATCGCCAACCGTACCGTCGGCATCATGAGCCAGGGGTTCACTCCGGAGGCCAGCGGCAAGATAGCCCATATCGTTCAGGAAGAGACCGGCGTCGGCGCCGTCGCCATCACGGACACCGACAAGATCCTCGCCTTCATCGGCACCGGAGAAGATCACCACAAGCCGGGCACCCCCATCACCTCGGCGATCACCCTGCAAGCCATCGCCCAGAACAAGGTGCTGTTCGCCGATGGCAACAGCCAGCCCTATCGTTGCAGCATCTCCCCCCAGTGCCAGCTCGGTTCCGTGCTGGTGATCCCCCTGCAGGGTGACGAGGGGGTGATCGGCACCATCAAACTCTATGAGCCCAAGAAGCGGCTCTTCCTCAAGATCAATCACACCCTGGGAGAAGGGATCGCCAACCTGTTGTCCCAGCAACTGCTGGCAGGCCGCCTGGAGCAGCAGCAGCGCCTGCTGGTGCAATCCGAGCTCAAGCTGGTGCAGGCACAGATAAACCCCCACTTCCTGTTCAACACCCTCAACACCATCAGCGCCATTACCCGCCGCGATCCGGGACGGGCACGGGAGCTGCTGCTGCACCTCTCCCGCTTCTTTCGCAACAACCTCAAGCGCCAGAGCGGCCTGACCACGCTGCGTGAGGAGCAGGAGCACTGCCTCTCCTACCTGGAGATAGAGCAGGCCCGCTTTGGCGAGCGGCTCACCGTCATCAACGAGATCCCGCCCCACCTTGCCGAGGTGCAACTGCCGAGCTTCACCCTGCAGCCCCTCATCGAGAATGCCATCAAGCACGGCATCTGCTCCCTGCTGGGAGAGGGGCGACTTCGCCTCTTCGCGAGGGAAACCCCCGAGGCGATCACCCTTTGCGTCGAAGACAACGCCGGGGCCTGGCAGCCATCCGGCCAGGGGGATGGTCTGGGGATGAGCCTGGTGGACAAGCGCCTCAAGAGCGCCTTTGGCGAGCGCTATGGCATTGACGTCCAGTGGGAGCCGGAGCAATGGACCCGGGTCTCCCTGACACTCCCACGACAACCCCGCACCACCGCCAAGGAGATGACATGATCCGCACCCTGATCGTCGATGACGAGCCCTATGCCCGCGAAGAACTGGCAGAGCTGCTGGCCAGCGATCCCGACATCGAGATCCTGGGCATGGCGGGCAACGCCATCGAGGCGCTCGGCCTCATCCAGCAACTCAAGCCGGATGTGGTGTTTCTCGATATCCAGATGCCCAAACTCAGCGGCATGGAGCTGGTGGCCATGCTCGATCCCCTGCCCCGCATCGTCTTTGTCACCGCCTTTGACGAGTACGCCATCCAGGCGTTCGAGGAGAACGCCTTCGATTACCTGCTCAAGCCGGTGGAGCCGGCGCGCCTCGCCAAGACCCTGGCGCGGCTCAGGCAGGACATCACCCCGCAACCGGTCGGGACCCTGGCCCCGACCATCCACCATATCCCCGGATACCTGCACAACCGGGTGCGGCTGCTCCCAACCTCCCAGGTGGAGTACGCCTTCTCCGATCTCGGCGGCGTCCATGTCGCCTGCCAGGGCGAGCTGTTTCACACCCAGCTCACCCTCAAGTCCCTCGAGGAGAAGACCCCGCTGCTGCGCTGTCACCGCCAGTATCTGGTGGCCCCGGCCGCCATCTTCGAAATCCGTTTGCTGGAGAATCAACTGGCGGAGATCGTGACCCCGAGCGGGGCCCGGGTACCGGTCAGCCGCCGCTACCTCAAGGAGCTAAAAGACGAGCTGGGACTGGAATAAAGCGGGGTGCGATGTGCGCCGGATCACAGCGGGCAACCACTCGGGTCGCCATGTCGCCGCTCACCCCCTTTCACCTACCGTTAACAGAAGTCCCCACCTACACTGGCTGCGCACACCAAAAAATAACAAAGCAGGAGCGTAGCAATGATCTGGTTCTTCCTCTGTGTCGGCTTACTTGTAGCCGGCTACTTCATATACGGCAAATTCATCGAACGGATATTCGGGCCCAAACCCGAGTTGAAGACCCCCGCCATCACCATGGCGGACGGGGTGGACTATGTCCCCATGTCGGACAAGAAGGTCTACCTGGTTCAACTGCTCAACATCGCCGGCGTCGGCCCCATCTTCGGCCCCATCCTGGGTGCCCTCTATGGTCCGGTCGCCATGCTCTGGATCGTCTTTGGCTGCATCTTCGCCGGTGCGGTCCACGACTATTTCTCCGGCATGCTGTCGGTACGCGCCAGGGGCGCCTCGGTGCCGACCGTGGTCGGTGAGCACCTGGGCACCGCCGCCAAGCACTTCATGAACCTCTTTGCCGTGGTGCTCCTGATGCTGGTGGGCGTGGTCTTCGTCCTGAGCCCGGCGGGCCTGCTCGCCAACCTCACCTCCACCGATCTGGTCTACTGGATTGCGGCCATCTTCGCCTACTACATCCTCGCGACCATCGTCCCCATCGACAAGATCATCGGCCGCTTCTACCCCATCTTCGGTGCGCTGCTGGTCTTCATGTCGGTCGGCCTCATCATCGGCCTCATCGTCTCCGGCAAGGGCTTCTACAACACCGGGATGGACTTCTCCAACCTGCACCCGACGGATCTGCCGCTCTGGCCGCTGCTGTTCATCACCATCGCCTGTGGTGCGGTCTCCGGTTTCCACGCCACCCAGTCCCCGCTGATGGCGCGCTGCATGCAGAACGAGAGCTCCGGTCGCTTCATCTTCTACGGGGCCATGATTGGGGAAGGCATCATCGCCCTCATCTGGTGCACCCTGGGTCTCTCCTTCTACGACAGCACCGAGGCACTCAACGCCACCCTGGCCAGCGGCGGCCCCTCTGCCGTGGTGCACGAAGTCTCCACCAGCCTGCTCGGTACCGTGGGCGGCATCCTGGCGATCCTCGGCGTGGTGATCCTGCCCATCACCTCCGGTGACACCGCGTTTCGCAGCGCCCGCCTCATCGTGGCGGACTTCCTGAACCTGACCCAGAAGCCCATGGCCAAGCGTCTGCTCATCGCCATCCCCATGTTCATCCTTGGCTTCATCATCTCCAAGGCAGAGTTCGGGGTGATCTGGCGCTACTTCGGCTGGGCCAACCAGACCACCGCCGTCATCATGCTGTGGGCTGCGGCCGCCTACCTCATCAAGGAAGGCAAGCTGCACTGGGTATGCACCATTCCCGCCATCTTCATGACCGCAGTGGTCATCACCTACCTGGCCAACGCCCCCATCGGTTTCGGCCTCGAGATGAATGTTTCCACCATCATCGGTCTGGTGAGCACCGCCCTCATCACCCTCGCCTTCCTGGTAAAATTCAGGCCCTCCCAACTGAGAGAGGCCAAGGAGAGCTGAGGCATCAGCTTCTCTTCATGACAAGAGGCCCGGCATTGCTGCCGGGCCTCTGCTTTTTGTGGTCACTCTCTGGCGGGGGGCTCGGCGGAATCGGGCGCCCGGGCCGGCGCCTGATACCACTGCTCCCTGGCCACCAGCACAGCCTGTTCCGGCTGGGCAATGAAGTTGGGGGACATGATCTGCACCCCGAACTCGTTGAAGACATCCTGAATATGGCCATGGAGCTCCGTCTTGACCACCGCAGGGAGTTCGCTTGCCTTCATCCTCACCTGCAACTCGTACTCCACATACCAATCCTGCAGATGCAACTGCCGCACCAGGGGAGCTTCATCCTGATTGAGCCGGGTGCAGCGCCGCGCGGCCAGCTCCAGCATGGCATGTACCTGACGCCAGGGGGTGTCATAACCGATGGTCACCTTGGTCAACAGGGCCACTCCCTTCTCGCCCGCCAGCCGTGTCAGGTTCACCACCTTGCCCCCCACCACCACTGCATTGGGCAGCGTGACCTCGTGATCCTGGCGCGTCACCAGCTTGGTCGAGAGGGCATTGAGCTCGCTCACCATCCCCTCCACCTCGCCGATCTGCACCAGATCCCCTGGCCGCAGTGCGCGGGAGTAAATGAGCACCAGGCCGCTCATGGCATGGTTCATGATACCGGCCGATCCCAGTGTCACCATCAGACCGAAGAAGACGCTGATCCCCTTGAAGGCATCGGAATCCGCACCCGGCAGATAGGGGTAGGCCACGGTCAGGGCAAACAGCCAGATCACCACTGACAGCAGTCGCCGGGTGGCGCCTATGGTCTCGGCGTGCAAACCCTGCACCCGAAACTGGCCACGCTCGATGCGGTCGAAGAGGATGGCCAGCATCTTGATGAAGAAACGGGTGATGACCACGATAAGCAGCACGGTTACCAGACCGGGCATGGCGGCAATCATGCCCTCCAGCATGTCGCCACACAGGGCAAACAGGGATTCCCCAAGCTGATAGCTCCAGGCCCGGGTCTGGGGGAACAGGCCGAGCACATAGGTCAGCCAGCCATAGGTGAGCATGAAGATGAGCAGCAGCGTGATGAGGCCGAGCAAGCGGACCTCGACATTCCCGGTGACCTGGCGCCAGGAGTGGGGGACCAGCCCCTTCTGCAGCAACAGGCGGTTGGCCAGCCACTTTCTGACTCGCCGATGCCCCCGCTGCAACAGCCAGATGAGGCCGAAGAAGATCAGGCTGACCACCACCGCCAAGCCGACGGCTCTGAGCAAATAGGGGGTCGAGTGCAGCTCGAGATACTTGATGCGCACGCCGTCGAGCCGATGCAGGACACGTTCGGCCGCCTGATCCAGGGTCAGCTCGTCGAATTCATCAAGGTCCCCTTCCAGCAGCACCAGAATGCGCTTGCCATTGACCAGAAACTCCCGGCTCTCCTGGCCGTGTCGACTGCCTTTCGTCACGGCCACAGGCGTCATGAGGTCGCTTGGCTCCATCCGCTGAACTCGCTCATGGGCCAGCCGTACCCTGGCCGCCCCATCCAGGTTGCCATATTTAGCCGTCAGCATGACGATGGGTTCATGAAGCAGGACCAGGGTCTGTGCCAACTCCTGCTCATTGGGCTCCATTCTGGGTTCGGCGGTCCAGCCGAGGCGGGACCACAACAGGCAGATCAGCAACAGGCCAAGCCGCCATCCTTTGCCACTGCACCATTCGTTCATCAGGTTCACCTCTCACCTTGCCCGGGCATCCATTGCTGCTTGATTTTATCTAACCAAATCAATTTTGTGTGTTAAATGAGCAACCGATGAACCATGCCTGTACCGCCACACCAACTCTCCGATTGCAGACTTGCACCGACGGCATATGCTGTCATTATTGCCGAAGCCTCGACTCGACAATCGAAGCATTGTTAGCGACTCAGACGGGAGAAATCGATGGTACTTGACTACATTGCCCTGGGGATCCTGGTGTTTGTCGTCTTGGTCATGTTCTTTGACATCCTCCCCAACCTTAGCGCTTCGCGTCACAGGAGGGGGATTCCCATTACTGGGTGATAGCTGCTCGCGCAGTACCGGGTTCCTGCTTCATCGGGCGGCCTGATTGCACCACGCCTCCACAGGCTAAAACGGCGTGTCCCGCCGCTAAAATATTGC
>NZ_JALIHH010000283.1:0-293 GCF_022869435.1 Aeromonas sp. LsrichE-8G | reverse complement strand
CCCGTCAGCGACTCGGCAAACAGCCGCTCGAGTGGCTGTTCAAACAGTGCGCCGATGTGTGGGGGCGGGAACGTTATCCTGAAGACCATTGGCACGGTTTACAGGTCTTTGCCATCGATGGGGCCCTGTTCCGAACCCAGGATATGTCTGAACTCAGAGCACATTTCGGCTCGGGTAACACCTCAACCAACCGGCAGACACCCTACCCGATGCTGCGGTTGGTCACGCTCATGAATGTCCGCTCGCATGTCATTGCCAACGCGGCCATCAGCCCGTACCGCAAAGGGGAAATC
>NZ_JALIHH010000037.1:0-293 GCF_022869435.1 Aeromonas sp. LsrichE-8G | reverse complement strand
AGTTTTTTATCAAAGCAGCGCATCCACGCGCCGTGCAAGTCTTTGAGTTTCTGCTGGAGGTTGTCGGTATATGCCTCGGTCAGAAAGGCCATTTCTGGGTCTTTCTTCCAACTGGTGAGCATCCGGTTCAGCTCAAAGGCAGAAGGCAGTTTTTCGCCAGCATCCAGAATGCGCTTTGTCTCTGCCAGCCCGTGATTCCAGACATAACGAGCACAACCGCCCAACTGGCGCAGGCGTTGCGCTTGTTGGGCGGTCGGTTCGAGTCGGAACTTGTAGGCTTTCAGAATTTGCAT
>NZ_JALIHH010000282.1:0-317 GCF_022869435.1 Aeromonas sp. LsrichE-8G | reverse complement strand
CCTGATTACCCATGACCCTCAGCCAGCTTCAAGAGCCGATATGGCATCGGAGGGCTTGCCACGACTGCATGCCCCAATTCAACAAACATACTCTTGAGGTCAAAACGATGATTAAACCGGAAGCAGTATTCAGCAAGATGCCTTGGTAAATGCTTCGCTCCGAGCTTATGACAACTGCCCCGCAGCGAGTTCTTCACATTCCCTATCATCGTGTTTACCCAGTTGAATGCCGGATGATCCAGCAAATCAAGGTTGCCCCCGGTGACAACACCCAGGTGCTCACAATTGGCCTCCTTGACCGCTTTGAAACAGGCCAA
>NZ_JALIHH010000281.1:0-484 GCF_022869435.1 Aeromonas sp. LsrichE-8G | reverse complement strand
AAGCGTGATGCAGATCCCCCAATATCGGCTTTCGATACTTGGTGATAAACACCAAATGTACGTGCAAAGCGTAGGCCGCATGGCGTGATTTATTAATTTTAGTGAATTGCATTCTGTCACTCAATCGGGCTTAATAGATATGGCAACAATGCTACACACTGAGCGCTAAATGCAAATTCTGAAAGCCTACAAATTCCGACTCGAACCGACCGAACAACAAGCGCAACGCCTGCGCCAGTTGGGCGGTTGTGCTCGTTATGTCTGGAATCACGGGCTGGCAGAAACCAAACGCATTCTGGATGCTGGCGAAAAACTGCCTTCTGCCTTTGAGCTGAACCGGATGCTCACCAGTTGGAAGAAAGACCCAGAAATGGCCTTTCTGGCCGAGGCATATACCGACAACCTCCAGCAGAAGCTCAAGGATTTGCATGGCGCGTGGATGCGCTGCTTTGATAAGAAACTCGCCGCCAAGGCACCCGTATTC
>NZ_JALIHH010000280.1:0-293 GCF_022869435.1 Aeromonas sp. LsrichE-8G | reverse complement strand
CAAGCTGAGTTGAGCTGTTTTACCGCCAGCTTGATGCTGCTGCAACTGGATGCCGAAGTGGTAGGTGAACCCGTTTATACAGGACGTGGCAGACCCAAGCGTGGCGAAGAGCCAATTGGCCATCAGTTTCAAATCACTGGGTTGGCTGCAACTAGCCTGGCTTGCGTTGAAGAGGCCCGCAACCAGACCGGGGTGTTCATCCTGGCGACCAATGACCACAGCGATACGCTGACCATGGCCGAACTTTTGGCCACCTATAAAGCGCAGCAGAATGTCGAACGGGGCTTTCGTTT
>NZ_JALIHH010000279.1:0-614 GCF_022869435.1 Aeromonas sp. LsrichE-8G | reverse complement strand
GGCTTGTCAGCGATGGAGCTAAAGCGCCAGTTGGGCGTCAAATATGACACCGCCTGGATGCTCAAGCACAAGCTGCTGCAAGCCATGAAAGAGTCCGATGACAAGCAGCCCATCAGCGGCATCATTCAGCTCGATGATGTCTACTGGGGTGGCGAGCGCCGTGGTGGCAAACGGGGTCGGGGCGCGGCAGGCAAGACGCCGTTTGTGGCAGCAGTGGCCCTGAACAAGGAAGGACATCCAATCAAGATGCGGATGACGGTGGTCGATGGTTTCAAAACCAAGTCCGTTGCTGATTGGGCAAAACGGCATATTGCCAGTGGTAGCGCGGTGATATCCGATGGATTGGCCTGTTTCAAAGCGGTCAAGGAGGCCAATTGTGAGCACCTGGGTGTTGTCACCGGGGGCAACCTGGACTGGCTGGATCATCCGGCATTCAACTGGGTAAACACGATGATAGGAAATGTGAAAAACTCGCTGCGGGGCAGTTGCCATACGCTCGGAGCGAAGCATTTACCAAGGCATCTTGCGGAATACTGCTTCCGGTTTAATCATCGTTTTGACCTCAAGAGCATGTTGGTTGAATTGGGGCATGCAGTCGTGGCAAGCCCTCCGAT
>NZ_JALIHH010000278.1:0-296 GCF_022869435.1 Aeromonas sp. LsrichE-8G | reverse complement strand
TTTGATAAGAAACTCGCCGCCAAGGCACCCGTATTCAAGAAAAAAAGCGACAACCGCGACGCTATCCGGTTCGTCAACTTCGACAAGTATTGCCGCCTTGAAAAGGGTCGAGTGAAGCTGCCTGCCGGGCTGGCGTGGGTCAAGTTTCGCCAGTCCCAGCCAGTTGAAGGGAAAATTAAAAACGCGACCGTCAGCCAAGCAGCCGGGCACTGGTATATCTCCTTTCAGGTCGAGCAGGAGACGCTTGAGCCAATTCACCCCTCCGGCTCAATGGTCGGGCTAGATGCGGGGATCGC
>NZ_JALIHH010000277.1:0-293 GCF_022869435.1 Aeromonas sp. LsrichE-8G | reverse complement strand
CAAAAAGCCAAGATCCAGCGGCTGCACTCACATATCGCCAACACCCGCCGCGATTACCTTCACAAGGTCACAACGACTATCAGCAAAAACCACGCGATGATCGTCATTGAGGATTTGAAGGTTGCCAGCATGTCAAAATCAGCAGCAGGCACGACCAGTCAGCCGGGGCGCAACGTCCGGGCAAAATCAGGGCTGAATCGTTCGATATTAGATCAGGGCTGGTTTGAGCTGCGCCGCCAGCTCGAATACAAGCAGGCATGGCGAGGTGGTCAGGTGTTGGCGATAAACCCGGC
>NZ_JALIHH010000276.1:0-293 GCF_022869435.1 Aeromonas sp. LsrichE-8G | reverse complement strand
TTTACCGCCAGCTTGATGCTGCTGCAACTGGATGCCGAAGTGGTAGGTGAACCCGTTTATACAGGACGTGGCAGACCCAAGCGTGGCGAAGAGCCAATTGGCCATCAGTTTCAAATCACTGGGTTGGCGGCAACTAGCCTGGCTTGTGTTGAAGAGGCCCGCAACCAGACCGGGGTGTTCATCCTGGCGACCAATGACCACAGCGATACGCTGACCATGGCCGAACTTTTGGCCACCTATAAAGCGCAGCAGAATGTCGAACGGGGCTTTCGTTTTCTCAAGAGCCCGGAGTT
>NZ_JALIHH010000275.1:0-471 GCF_022869435.1 Aeromonas sp. LsrichE-8G | reverse complement strand
TTACGTACAGTTATCGAGGTGCGAGATCATGGCCAAAAGCAAAATCCAATTCCAGAAAGGCTACAGCCTGTTTGAGTTTCTCAAGGACTATGGCACTGAGGCTCAGTGCGAAAACGCGCTGTTCACTTGGCGTTTTCCTAACGGCTTTGTCTGCCCTGAATGTGCCAACAAGACCTGTTGTCGCCTGAGAAGGCGGCCACGTGTGTGGCAATGCAATCACTGCCGTCACCAGATGTCATTGACTGGAAACACGATTTTCGCAAACACCAAGCTCCCACTGACCAAGTGGTTTCTGGCAATGCACCTGTTGTCACAAACCAAAACAGGCTTGTCAGCGATGGAGCTAAAGCGCCAGTTGGGCGTCAAATATGACACCGCCTGGATGCTCAAGCACAAGCTGCTGCAAGCCATGAAAGAGTCCGATGACAAGCAGCCCATCAGCGGCATCATTCAGCTCGATGATGTCTACTG
>NZ_JALIHH010000274.1:0-397 GCF_022869435.1 Aeromonas sp. LsrichE-8G | reverse complement strand
CTGAAATGACGTGCAGTGACGATTAAAAAGTGTGAAGGCGATCCTGACTATAAAGTTAACTGCATATCACAGGCCTATAAGTATTTGTTTTGTAGGCAAAAAACTATTTTTAATTTTTAACAAAATGTTCACGATCTCGCCCTGGGATACCGTTCACCTCGGGAATTTCTGCGCAGTCGGGTATCACAACCCTAAGCGGGAAAAAGTGTCTGGAACTATGGGGTCAAATCCACATTGTGATAGTGGGCTAGGGAAGGTGCGAATAAGCGGGGAAATTCTTCTCGGCTGACTCAGTCATTTCATTTCTTCATGTTTGAGCCGATTTTTTCTCCCGTAAATGCCTTGAATCAGCCTATTTAGACCGTTTCTTCGCCATTTAAGGCGTTATCCCCAGTTT
>NZ_JALIHH010000273.1:0-12076 GCF_022869435.1 Aeromonas sp. LsrichE-8G | reverse complement strand
GATGCGATCCTGGACCGGCTGATGCACAACGCTCACCGGCTGTCACTGAAGGGAGAATCGATGAGAAAGAGGAGAAGTGAGTTGACCCAATCTGAACACTCGAGTTAGAAACGGGGTGACGTGAGCGCGTTAAGGATCAGGGTGTTTGCATATTCCGGTCGAAAATGAACACCTATTCCGGTTTAAAATGAACGCTGATTCCGGCTTGCGTGTACACCATTTCCGGACACCTCAGAGCACGAACTCTGATGTCAGATGAACCGTCATGCTCCAATGACCTGGATCCACAACTGCCGCGCTGCGCTTGGCTGCTGGCTTGTTCGGTGAGTCGAAAAGATGCCTCCCCTCAAAGCTCAGCTTCTGCTCGCAGAATCCCTGGCCGCATACTTTCCGGAAATGGTGTTCACAGATTCCTGTCAACGCCGACCGAAAACTGATCCACTCTGGCTAATTTCGCCGATTGAAAAGTGATCCACCCGGACATGGGGTTAATTGGTTTTGGGTGTGGCCCCCGCTTTGCGTTTCTCTTTCAAACGATAGCTTTCACCGCTGATCTGAACGATGTGTGCATGATGTAACAGTCTATCGAGCATAGCTGCCGTCAGTGTCTGATCATCGGCAAAGGTGCTGGCCCACTGGCTAAAGGGCAGATTGCTCGTCAAGATCAGGCTCCCTTTCTCATAACGTTTGGCGATCACATTGAAAAACAGGTTTGCTTCCTCACGCCCAAACGGCAAGTAGCCTATCTCATCGATCACCAGTAAACGCGGCCCCATCACGACACGGCTGAAGTAGGCATTAAGCCGCTCCTGTCGTTGAGCTGCTTGCAGCTGCAACATCAGGTCTGCTGCGCTGATAAATCTGGTCTTGATGCCAGCCATCAGAGCCCGATAGGCCAGTGCGATGGCAAGATGCGTCTTGCCCACTCCGCTTGGGCCCAGCAGCACTATGTTTTCGCTACGCTCTATAAAAGCCAGGCTGGCCAACTCCTGCAACTGGCCGCGAGGTGCGCCACTGGCAAAGCCGAAGTCGTACTGCTCCAGCGTTTTGACCACGGGTAACGTGGCCAATTTGAGCAAGGTCTGGCGGGTGCGCTCGGTCCTCAAGGTCTGCTCTGCGTGCAGCAACCACTCCAGATAATCGGCGAAGCTCGCCTCCTCGTTGGCCGCCTTCTGAGCTAGTGTTGCCCACTGGGCAGCAATCCCTTCCAAGCGCAGCGCCTGACTCAGGGCCATCAGGCGTTCATGCTGCAAGTTCATACGTTCACCTCCAGCAGGTCTTGGTATACCGATAGCGGATGCTGCAAGCTCTCCAGCGGCATGGGGCGCGCAGTGGCCGTGGTGCCGTGACTAACGGGTAGCGCCTGTGGCAGGGGTAGAAAATGAGGCAGCTCTTGTTGCAATCGGATAGCCGGGACTTCACCGGTAGTGCCATGGCTACGCTGGTTGGCGATGTCTTGCAACCAGGGGCCGATATGGGCATTGGCGGTTGACACATCTAGCGCCAGTCCTGCCTGCTTGAGGGTGGCTGCCAGTGGGGTGACAAAACTGCGTTTGAGGTAGCCGTTGAAGCGCTCGACCTTGCCTTTGGTCTGGGCCCGGTAGGGACGGCAGACGCGGGGGCGAAAACCGAACTCTTCGGCCAAGGCGAGCAGGGCCGGGTGCCAACGATGGTCACCTTCACCGTAGGCATCCCGTTCGCGGATGATGGTGCTGGCATTATCAAATAGCACCTCCTGCGGGACCCCACCGAAGAAATGACAAGCCTCACGCAGTCCGGTCAACCAGGCATCATTACGTTCGTGATCGAAGAAACGGACATAGCTGGCGCGGCTAAATCCCAGGGTAGCAACAAAGGCCTTTAGAGGCCGATTGCCGCGGCGGATAATGGTGAAATCGACCTGCATCTGTTTACCGGGGGCCGTTTCAAAACGGACGATGGTGCCAGAGGCGTCATGGCGCAGAGGCGATAACCAAGCCTTGAGCTGGGAGAGCCCGCCAGTGTAACCATGCTCTCGCAGTTCCCTGAGCAGAACCGTCGCCGGGATCCAGTGTGGCTTCGCTGCCTGGATACGCGCTTGCAGATAGGGTTTAAAAGGATCGAGCTTGGTTGGTCGGGCTGCTCGGTTGGGATAGATTGGCAGGCCCGGGTTGCGCAGATACTTGCGAACCGTGTTACGGGACACCCGCAATTGCTGGGCGATAGCCCGGATGCTCATGCCCTGACGGGCCAACACTCTGATTTCCACTGATAACTCCTGGGTCAACATGGGCGTGGCTCAAAAGCCACGATCTTGGCCCAGGTGGGTCAACTTTACTCCGGCGTTAGTGGGTCATTTTTACATCGGCGGTGACAGATTCCGGAATCACTGTTCAAATTCACCGGAATACGCAGTGTTCACGTTGGCCGGAATGGCTGTTCAACTTCGCCGGAATACGCAAACGCTGAGTGTGGGCCGGACTACCGCCAGGATGTTGGCTTGGATCACGCCTCCAGCAGGCAGATCATGGATGATCGGTATGGAAAATACTCGACGGTAGTGGTCAGTCAACTACCAACGGAAGAGTGGTACGCGAGCTTGGGGGACAACACCCTGGCAGATGCGATCCTGGATCGGCTGATGCACAACGCTCACCGGCTGTCACTGAAGGGAGAATCGATGAGAAAGAGGAGAAGTGAGTTGACCCAATCTGAACAGTCGAGTTAGAAACGAGATGACATGAGCGCGTTAAGGATCAGGGTGTTCACGTTGGCCGGAATGGCTGTTCAACTTCGCCGGAATACGCAACCAATACCGCCCTGCACATGGATGACGAACAGCTCGACTATCAGTGTGACGTTCTTACCCAGATGCTGATGGAGACTTGTGGCCACTGCCCCGATGACATCGATACCTTGCGCGAGATGCTCAAAAACCCCGATCGGTTGAACGAGTACATGATGAATGCGGCGCGCCAGCATATGGCCGAAGAGTGCAACACCGTCGATAAAGAAGAGGATGCCCGCTTCGACGATGATGAGTTGTTTGCCGATGAGCCTCTCTTCGGCACTGAGCAGCAAGATGCTTTTGCCCACGCGCGCACCCGTCGTGAGCAAGAGGAAGAGGCGCGCATCTAACAGTTGTTCAGCAAAACCAGCCTCAAGCAGCTCTATCGCAAGCTCGCCCTGGCGCTGCACCCGGATCGGGAACCCGACCCCGTCAAGCAGGCGGAAAAGACCCGCATCATGGGCCAACTCAGCCAGGCCTGGGAAAACAAAGAGATGTTCACCCTGTTGCAGCTGGCCCACACCCACCTACCCGAGTTCGATAACCTGCTCAGTGACGAGAACCTCGCTTACCTCAACCCGATGCTGAAACGCCAGCTACGCGAGCTCGAAGTCAGCTACTACGGCGGGCAAGACGGGCTAATGGGCGCGGTGCTGCACAAATTCAAGCAATCATCCAAGAAAAAGACCGAGCAGGCCTTTGCCGAACATCGGGACTATTTGCTGCGTGATATCGACCACCTGACTGCCCAGCTGGCCGAGATCACCACCCTGCAGACCCTCAAACCCTATCTGGCGGCCCGCTGGGATCAGAAGCAAATGAGGTGGGCTGCAAGGTTCGATAATATCATTGTTCATTGGCGACAATATATTGCTTAGTAACCACAAAGTAACTGCCACTTTGCAGGTTCAAATTTTCAGCGTGCATAGATCCGGCATAGCTCTTGTAGAGCCGCGAGATCTGGAACTTTGATACAGGCTGCTGCATGTCCTTCGTACAGTTCAGGGGCGCAAGATTTCAAATTACTATTGCGAGTTTGTTCTGGTTGATAATCTGTTCGTTGGAGTATCCGCAAGGTTGGGTTCGAGAGCCAGCTCCCTTGTTGCACAAAAATTGTGATGCCCTGATTCTCCAGTATCAAGGCTAATGGATAGATACCTTTGAGGCGGAATCCAGCAACTTTTTTCGTTTGATTGACCATTTCGAACCATTCTGGGCTATTGGAAAAATAATCCAGAGCTTGTTGTACTGCATGGGAGATACTCATCGTGAATGTTCTCTCTCTTGATCATTATGGATGTTTTTCGAGCTGATGTGTGGTGATTAAGCTGCCATCACTCATGCTCTTTATGTTGGATGGTGCTCATAAGAAGCCATTATTCCATGCTGGTTTTGTCCTGGTCTGCCTGTTTTCTCTGGTTTATACCGTTGAGCGTTAATGCATCATTGAGCTGTTCTGCTGCTTCGGAAAAATGGCGCAGTGCAGCCGATAACTCATGGAGATTGAAGCGATCAACTTCAACGATACCTTCTACCTTACCTGCTATTTTCTTCATCTAGGGAAGGTGCGAATAAGCGGGGAAATTCTTCTCGGCTGACTCAGTCATCTCATTTCTTCATGTTTGAGCCGATTTTTTCTCCCGTAAATGCCTTGAATCAGCCTATTTAGACCGTTTCTTCGCCATTTAAGGCGTTATTCCCAGTTTTTAGTGAGATCTCTCACACTGACGTATCATTTGGTCCGCCCGAAACAGGTTGGCCAGCGTGAATAACATCGCCAGTTGGTTATCGTTTTTCAGCAACCCCTTGTATCTGGCTTTCACGAAGCCGAACTGTCGCTTGATGATGCGAAATGGGTGCTCCGCGAATTCAACTTCGAAGTGCGACACTCGCCTATGCCGCGGCGTTGTTGATCAAATCCGTCGCTGGATGGCCGTTCCCCAACCCGTTGATACCACTCAATTCACTGGCTGGCGAACAGGCATACCAAGCCCTATCAGCTTGTTCATCACCTTCACGCCAGCCAGGATTTCGCCCACCTGGGCGTTGTAGTTCCGCAGGCTCAGCGTTGGCCCGATGAGTTGCTTGAACCGGTACATGGCGGTCTCGGCTATCGAGCGCTGGTGATAGCCGGAGTCTTTCTTCCATTGCTTCAGTTCACCGGCTTTGAGCGCCGTCACCGCCTCGTTGCGGGGATGGCCTTCCTCCCACGGTGCCGCATTTTTTCTCGGCGGTATGGTGGCTTTCGCCCCCTTCTTCTTCAGTAGCGCATGACAGGCCTTGGTGTCATACGCACCATCGGCGCTGACCTGTTTTATCTTGCGTCGTAAGGGGTTGAGCAACGTCGGTAACACCTCGTTATCCGCCACCGTCTCCAGGCTGACTTCGGCAGCGATGACCGCATGGGTTGTGGCATCCACCGCCAAGTGGAGCTTGCGCCACACTCGTCGCTTCTCCTTGCCGTGTTTGCGAATTTTCCGTTCGCCTTCGCCATAGACCTTGAGGCCGGTGGCATCAATGACCAAGTGAGCCACCGGGCCTTGGCTGGGGACGCGGTACTTGATGTCGACGGTCTTGGCGCGCTTGCTGATACAGCTATAGTCCGGCGACTGCAAAGGCACCGCCATCAGTTGGAACAACGAGTTAATGAAGCCTTCTAGCGCCCACAGCGGCAACTTGAACAAGCCTTTTAGCATCAGGGCCGTCTCAATGGCGGTGTCACTGTAGTGGAAACCTCTCCCTCGGCGGCCATGGTGGACCAGGCAATGCCACTGCTTAATGGCTTGTTCGTCCATCCAGATGGTCAACGAACCGCGTTGCACCAAGGCTTGGTTGTACTGCTGCCAGTTGCTGATCTTGTGCTTGGACTTGCCCATCTGATGCTCTCGGAGACTGCGCTACAGGATCAGATCACCGAGATGACAGATAGTTCCCCGATTTGAGCAACAAGGCCATCATACCTCAGAAGCCGCGCCACGCCTCGCTCATACGAGGGGATGGTTAAGGATAGTTCCCTGATTTGAGCAACAACGCCGCTGATCTTTCGTTTTCAAGGTGTGAATTTTTAAAATAAGCCCTGAGCCTGTCAAAGGATAACAGGGCTATTATATACATTACGCTTTCGGCGTCAGCATGCCATGCGTCACAATAAAGTCGATGATGGTATCAACTCCCTGACCGATTTTCAGATTGGCGAATGTCCACGGTTTTTCTGGCCGCATGCGGTTGGTGTCTGATTCCATCACATCCAAACGAGCGCCAACATACGGGGCCAAATCGATTTTATTGATCACCAATAAATCGGATTTGGTAATGCCAGGCCCGCCTTTGCGTGGAATTTTTTCCCCTTCCGCCACATCAATCACATAGATGGTCATATCGGCAAGTTCTGGGCTGAAGGTGGCACTCAGGTTGTCGCCACCGCTTTCAACGAAGACTACATCGAGATTGCCGAATTTCTCACTTAACGCTTCGACAGCGGCCAGATTCATCGATGCATCTTCGCGGATCGCGGTGTGTGGGCAGCCACCGGTTTCCACGCCGACAATACGCTCGGCAGGTAACGCGCCTGCTTCGGTTAAAATTCGCTGATCTTCTTTGGTGTAGATATCGTTAGTGACGACGGCGATCTCAAAGTGATCACGCATCTTTTTACATAATACTTCTAACAGCGCAGTCTTGCCGGAACCAACAGGGCCGCCAACGCCAACTCGTAATGGGGATGATGTTTGAGTCATGAGAGTGTCCTTTCCAATCTGGTTATGAGCGGAACAACCGCGTGTATTGTATTTCGTGGCACGCACTGGCGATGGCGAGGCAAGTTAAACTGCCGCCGATCTCATCGTCTTGCACGGCGCAAGCTCGTTGGTATTTTTCAGGCAGTTGCGCGGATAACTTTCGAAGCAATGTCTGCCCCGCTTGCTGACCAATGGGCACTAATTTAATGGCGGCCATGACGGCACCTTCCAGCAACGCGAATCCCCAGCCCAACGCTAGTTGCTCGACACTCAGGTTGTTTTTTGCACCAAACCACACCATGCCGGCCAGCTGTGAGCGTTTCAGATGAACGGCCATATCAGCACTGCCTGAAATGCCCCAATCTTTGATCACACGGTAAAACGCATCACCGCGCTGCCCCTCTTCCAACCGAAACTCTTCGCTTTCGCGGCTCGCTACCAGCAAATCGATAGCGTCTACAAAAGCAGTCAGATTGTCTTGCCGGGCAGCAACGTAAAGGCGGTTGAGAAGCGGCCAGTCGAGATAGACCAGCCCTTCGTCCATTTGATCAGTCAGCCATTGTTCAAATTCAGCGGCGTTTTTAACCCAGCCAGTTTCAACTGCCCATTCCAGCCCTTGCGAATAGGTAAACCCACCCACTGGCAGATTAGGGCTCATCAATTGGAACAGTTGTAACCAACTGACTGGCGAGGTTTGATTGAGCGCTGAAAAAATCATGAATTAACCCGCCAACAGTGCTGACGCCGAGGCAAGCACCACTGCCGCCCAGCCTTTTTTCAACCATGCAATGTGGTTCGCCTTGCTGCCAACCGCATAACCCACCGCCAGTAACACCAGCGATGAAGCCACGGCGCCCACAGTAAACAACGCCACTTGCCCAACAGGCGCTTCAACGCCATGCGCCCAACCATGGAACAGCGCAAAGCAAGGCATCATCCAGCTCAACACTGACAAGCGATTTGGTGCAAACATCAACGCACCAGCAAACCAGAGTGAGGCAAGCACCAGCGGTTCCACCAGATTATTACCACCCAGCAATACGCCTGCGCCAGTGCCTACAGCCATTGCCAGCAGCGTCAGTAATGGCAGCGATAAGCGACGACCCGTTAATGCCGCCAGAAATCCGCTGCTCAGTAACATCATCAAATGGTCAAGGCCAGTCAGTGGATGCAACACCCCCGATGAAAAACCGTGCTCCA
Organism: Aeromonas sp. LsrichE-8G; assembly: GCF_022869435.1. Taxonomy (NCBI): domain Bacteria; kingdom Pseudomonadati; phylum Pseudomonadota; class Gammaproteobacteria; order Aeromonadales; family Aeromonadaceae; genus Aeromonas; species Aeromonas sp. LsrichE-8G. The sequence goes on along the minus strand of NZ_JALIHH010000273.1, from coordinate 4,372 downwards.
TGTGCCCAGTGTGAGCAAAGGCAGGCGTAGCCAGTAACATCAGAACGATTGCGGTAGTCATACGTGATTTGTTCATCGTTAATTTCTCTTATTTACTTATCAGTTAGTTGCTTATGACGTTTTCAAAAAGCCATGCATCGGCACGACGGTCGCTGCACTGGCTGCATGAGAGTGAGCATGCAGATGATCATGGTTGTGACCATGTTCGTGATCATTATGATGATGGTGATGCCCTGCGCCCGCTTGCGATTGGTAAGCGCCAGCCTCTGGTTCAAATGGCGCAAGCTCAACCGCAACCGAGCCACCTAAACCAACCACCATCTCATCGAGCACATAATCGTGCTGATAACGGGCAAAACCGGCCTCGATTTGCAGCGGTACATGGCGATTACCGAGGTGATAGCAGATCCGACTCAGTAGTAACGGGTCATTGCAGCGCACCGTGGAAACCTGCTCTTCGGCGGCTTTTACCATCACGACAACTGCGCCAGCATCGTCAGTCAAACACTCGCCGCCACGTAATAGCTGACCACGAGTCAGGAATAGACCGGCTGCATCGCCATTATCTAAAGTGACTTTCAGGCGGCTTTTGATACGCAGATCGATCGGCAGTGTCAGCGTTGTGAGTAGCGCTTTTCCTGCTGCTTCTTCTGTCGTTAATCGTTGTGTGAGTCGAATCATTTTGTGTTCCCAAGTTCGCCTAGAATAAAAAGTAGCGCTGTGCCATTGGCAACACCGCAGCCGGTTCGCACGTCAGTAATTCGCCATTGGCGCGCACCTGATAGGTCTGGCTGTCGACTTCAATCAATGGCTGCCAGTCGTTGTGGATCATGTGTGCTTTCTTCACTGAGCGGCAGTTCTTCACTTCCCCAATCAGACTGTTTAATCCCAGTTGCGCAGGCAAACCAGAGCGAATAGCCAAGCCAGACAGGAACGTCATGCGGGTCGAATGCATCGCACGACCGAGCGCACCAAACATCGGGCGGAAATGTACCGGTTGTGGCGTTGGAATAGACGCATTGGCATCACCCATCGGTGCTGCGGCAATCATGCCTCCCTTCAAAATCATGGAAGGTTTCACACCAAAGAAAGCCGGACGCCACAACACCAAATCGGCTAATTTGCCCGGTTCAATCGAACCGACTTCATGGCTGATGCCGTGCGCTAAGGCTGGGTTAATGGTGTATTTGGCGATATAGCGCTTGATACGCGTATTGTCATGTCGTGCTGGGTCGCTACCGAGGCTGCCGCGTTGCACTTTCATTTTGTGCGCAGTCTGCCATGTGCGCGTGATCACCTCACCGACACGTCCCATTGCTTGTGAATCGGACGAAATCATCGAGAATGCGCCGAGGTCATGCAGAATATCTTCCGCCGCAATAGTTTCACGACGAATACGTGATTCCGCAAATGCCACATCTTCAGGAATAGCGGGGTCGAGATGGTGGCAAACCATCAACATATCGAGATGCTCATCGACGGTATTCACGGTGTAAGGGCGCGTTGGGTTCGTAGAAGACGGCAGCACGTTCGCCAGCCCGCACGCTCTGATGATATCCGGTGCATGCCCACCACCCGCACCTTCGGTGTGATAAGTGTGAATAGTGCGATCGCCAATTGCTGCCAGTGTGTCTTCGACAAAACCGCTTTCGTTGAGCGTATCGGTATGAATAGCCACTTGCGTGTCGGTTTCTTCCGCCACATTCAGGCAGTTATCAATCGATGCGGGGGTAGAACCCCAATCTTCATGCAGTTTCAGGCCTATCGCACCTGCGGCGACCTGCTCATGCAGCGCATCGGGTAAGCTGGCATTCCCTTTACCGAGGAAACCCAAGTTCATCGGCAGACTTTCTGCTGCTTCCAACATACGCGCCATATACCAAGGGCCCGGCGTACACGTTGTGGCGTTGGTGCCCGTTGCCGGGCCTGTGCCCCCACCCAACATGGTGGTCACGCCAGAGCAGAGCGCTTCGTCGATCTGTTGCGGGCAGATGAAATGAATATGGCTGTCGATGCCACCCGCTGTGACAATAGAGCCTTCCCCCGCGATCACTTCGGTGCCCGGGCCAATCACTAATGTCACGCCCGGTTGCACATCAGGGTTACCCGCTTTGCCGATGCCCGCGATACGACCATGTTTAACGCCGATATCGGCTTTGACGATGCCCCAGTGATCAATAATCAGCGCATTGGTGATCACCAAATCAAGGCAATCACGGCTCAGTGCTTGCCCCTGCCCCTGACCATCGCGAATGACTTTTCCACCACCGAATTTCACTTCGTCGCCATAAATGGTGAAATCTTTTTCCACCTCCAGCCATAACTCGGTGTCAGCCAACCGCACCCGATCGCCCGTGGTTGGGCCGAACATATCGGCATAGGCTTGTCTGGAAATAATACTCATGCCTGAACTCCCTGTTCGTTCTGTGCACCCTGATCACTTTGCGCAATTTCATCTAACGGGCCCATCACATCGCCACGGAAACCATACACATGGCGGCGCCCCGCGTATGCCACCAACATGACCGTGCGGGTCTGGCCCGGTTCGAAACGCACCGCAGTGCCAGCAGGAATATCAAGGCGAAAACCGCGCGTGGCAGCACGGTCAAACTGCAAGGCAGGGTTGGTTTCAAAGAAGTGGTAATGTGAGCCGATCTGGATCGGGCGATCGCCTGTGTTGGCAACAGCCACTTGTAACGTCGCACGGCCTTCGTTGAGTAGCAGTTCACCATCGGCAACCTGAATTTCTCCGGGGATCATAGGCGCTCCTTAAATGATGGGTTGATGAACGGTGACCAGCTTGGTGCCGTCAGGGAATGTCGCCTCGACCTGCACATCAGGGATCATTTCGGGTATGCCATCCATCACCTCATCGCGAGTCAAAATGGTGCGACCGTAATTCATCAACTCGGCGACCGTCTGGCCATCACGGGCCCCTTCCAAAATCGCAGCACTGATCAGCGCAATCGCTTCCGGATGATTGAGTTTTAAACCACGCGCTTTACGTCGCTCGGCCACCAGTGCGGCGGTAAACAGCAGTAACTTGTCCTTTTCGCGAGGGGTCAGATCCATCTTGTTCTCCTTGTAAACCGTAATCAGGTATTCCAGATCCGCGGACGACATGCGGGGCACCCAATCACCGTCGGGCGCAATGCTTGCCAAATCGTCTGCATTAATTGTTGTAACGGCTCGTTGTGTGCGCCGAGCAAGCGCACAATCAGTAAGTCATTGAGTAAGGTCACGCCAGCCGGTGCTGCGTAGCCTTGCAGTAATTCACGTACCAGTTCCCGTTCTGTTTCAGAACAAGGCGATGCGATGAGGGTCGCGACCAGCGGATAGCCTGCTAAACCTGCCCGGCGCTCGAGATCAGCGGCATCAAGCACCCGCAACGATTCATTCAGGCATAACCGCTGGTTACGATAGACGCGCCAACGGCTGCGTAACTGCCCTTCCAAAAATCGCTCTTCATTGACGGGCCGACCAAGCGAGATGCACTCCCAAGCGATCAATCGCGAATCACTTTCCAGATGGAAGGTGCTCTGCAGTTGCAAATTGGCACCGGGAAACAGAATGTTATCTTGCGGTAGCCACTCCAAAGCGGCACCTTCCGCCAGTTGGAAGGTTTGTGTGACCTTCGATTGTGGCCCCGCGCTACGATAAAACTTGGTGGCACCAGGGGTAGTCAGCAGCGCATGCGCCTCCTGTTCCACCTTAATTTGCACATCGAGCTCATCGCCACCTACCACGCCACCCGGTGGATGCAGCAGGTAGAGATGACAAGGCATGCCTTCGGGGTAGAATGGTCGTTGCACGGTCAGCGGGCCGTACTGGCGTCGTTCGGCCAGCACGGTCTGATTGCCGCGACGAGAAAACCCCAGCGACAAATGCGCTTGCCAGCCGGTTTGCATGGTTGCTATCGCTGCCGGTTGCATCGTCATACCGTCAGATATTCCTTGATCAGCCCTTCGTTGAGATCAGCCATCAGGCCGTCAGCAACACGACGACCGCGATCGAGCAGGCAGAAGCGATCGCCGACTTTGCGGGCAAACGGCAGTTTCTGTTCGACCAGTAACACAGTCAGGCCGATATCACGGTTGAGTTTGCGGATGATGTCGCCAATTTCACTGACGATGTTCGGCTGAATACCTTCGGTGGGTTCATCTAAAATCAGCAGTTTCGGATCAAGCACCAGCGCACGACCAATCGCGAGCTGTTGCTGCTGACCGCAGGGCCGACGCATGATCATTCTCTGCACAAGTTGATCAAGTCTCGATCAGTTGAACGGCTCCAAGTACGATTTTAATTGTACCTTGCGTTGCCAAGCTGTAAATAGTCGAGATCTTAACCAACTGTTTATTATTATGGCCCAGAA
>NZ_JALIHH010000272.1:0-524 GCF_022869435.1 Aeromonas sp. LsrichE-8G | reverse complement strand
CGTCGACGAGGACAACTGACCTCGTTGCCAGAGCGGCAGCAATACGTTGCATGGTGGCGCGAAGCGCTTGAAGCTGGCGCCCGCAAGCATCCTGCGGCCGAGGTGTTGGGGCTGAGTCTGCGCACGCTCCAGCGCTGGTTGGCCGGCCCTGAGCTGAGTGCCGATAGGCGACCGGATGCGGTTCGTTCCATACCTGCTCATGCATTGAGCCCAGAGGAGCGGCAGGCCGTGCTGGACGTCTGCAATAGCCAGGAGTTCGCCTCGTTGCCGCCGAGTCAAATTGTGCCACGGCTGGCCGACCAGGGGCGCTACTTGGCCAGTGAGTCGAGCTTCTATCGCATCTTGCGGGCGGCTGACCAGCAGCACAGGCGTGGCCGGAGCCAGCCACCGCGTCATGTGCCGGTACCAACCAGCCATACCGCGACTGGGCCCAATCAAGTGTGGTCCTGGGATATCACCTACTTGCCGTCACTCGTGCGCGGCCAGTATTACTACCTCTATCTGATAGAGGACATCTACAGCCG